>NZ_JBHJUW010000373.1:0-1019 GCF_042268205.1 Streptomyces sp. NPDC056160 | reverse complement strand
TACCGGTAGTTCGTTAAATTCGGAGGTAGAGGTCAATGCCGTGTCCGTTGGTGACCGCGTCGATCAGGGCCTGGAGCTCGGCGGGTGGGTCGGTGTCCGTCCAGGCTTGCCACCATCGGGTGAGGGTGACAGCGGGGGTGAGCCAAGAACGGATGGCCCGTAAAGCCCTGGGCCAGCAGGGCCGTTGGGGCTGGTGGGACGGGGTCGGTCCCCCTCTCTTGCCCCTCGTCGGGGTGCGGGTCGGGCGCGGTGGCGTCCAGGGGTTCGGGTGGGGCGAACCATTGGTCCCAGCAGAAGGAGAAGGCGCAGTTGACCAGGATCTGGTGGCGGCGGATGGCGCGGTCGGAACGGACTTGGAAGTCGGCCCAGCCGAGTTCGTCCTTGATCTGCTTGTAGCTCTGCTCAATCCACGGCCGCAGTCCGTAGAGGCGCACGATCTCGGCGAGGTCGGCCGGCGGGTGCAGGCTGGTGGTGGCGTGGGGAGCGTCGGGGTGGGGCAGGGTGGTGGCCAGGTACCAGGTGGCTTTCTCCGGCAGGCTGGCCGGGTCGGTGGTGGCCACGACCAGCCGGCAGGGTGAGTCGGGTCCGTAGCCGCCCAGGCGGGCGTCAGCGGCCCACCAGGTCTCGGTGTGCCCGTCGCGGAAGTGACGCTCCACGGGCGTCCAGTCGCCCGGATGCTTAGCATCCTTCCAGGTCAGGGCGTGGCCGGCTTCGATGGGGGTGTGCGGCTGGTCGGCCGGAGCCCAGGTGCCGCGGTGCGGCTTGAGGGCCACCACGTAGGCCAGGCCGGCCTCGCGCAGTGCGAGGTACCAGTCGTCGCTGACGGAGTAGGCACCGTCGGCGACCACCGCCCGGCGGCCGAAGCCCGCCTCCTTCCCGCGGGCCGCAAGGGCAGCAGCCAGCTGCGGTTTCGTATGGAAGGCCGGATCGGACCGGCCGCGGGAGAAGTGATGGGCGGGGGTGTAGGGAGTCGCGTGCAGCGGGTAGTACACGCGGCCGTCGGTCCACACCGTGGTCAC
>NZ_JBHJUW010000372.1:0-1030 GCF_042268205.1 Streptomyces sp. NPDC056160 | reverse complement strand
GGCATACTCCCGGCTCGTGCAGCAGGAATACAGCAACGCCGAGGCATGCCGGATCGTCGGCATCGATGCGCGGACCGGCCGGAAGTGGCGCAACGGCCGCTCCGGGGAACGGAACCGGAAGCCGGTACCACCGATCAGTCTGGTGGTGCCGGCTTCCGGCTCGTCGCGGTATCTGTCCGAGGACGAGCGGATCCACATCGCCGACCGGCTACGTGAGAAGGCGACGGTCCGGGCGATCGCCGCGGAGCTGGGCCGAAGCCCGTCCACGGTCAGCCGGGAGATTCGCCGCAACCGCACCGACGGCACACGCGGCCAGTGGCACTACCGTCCACACGCCGCCCAGTCCCGCGCCGATGCCCGCCGTCCCCGCCCCAAGCCTCGCAAGATCCTTCGGGACCCCGAGCTGCGGGACGCCGTCCAGGCGATGCTGGACGAGAAGTGGAGCCCGGAGCAGATCTGCCACGCTCTGCGGGCACAGTTCCCCCAGCGACCGGAGATGCACGTGGTCCACGAGACCGTCTATCAGGCGCTTTACGTCCAGGGCCGGGGTCAACTGCGGCGCGAGCTCGCCGGCGCCCTGCGCTCCGGGCGGGCCCGCCGCAGGCCCCAGCGGCAGGCGAACTGCCGCCAGCCGCGTTTCACCACCCCGATGGTGATGATCAGCGAACGGCCCGCCGAGGCCGCGGACCGGGCCCTGCCCGGCCACTGGGAGGGCGACCTGATCATCGGCAAGGACGGCAGGTCCGCCATCGGCACCCTGGTCGAACGCGCCACCCGCTACGTCATGCTGCTGCACCTGCCCGGCGACCACACCGCCGAGACCGTTCTCACCGCCCTGACCACCACCGCCCAAACCCTGCCCGCCCAGCTGATGCGCTCCCTGACCTGGGACCAGGGCAGCGAGATGGCCCGCCACGCCGAGTTCACCCTCGCCACGGACATCCCGGTCTACTTCTGCGACCCGGCCAGCCCCTGGCAACGCGGCTCCAACGAGAACACCTATTGGTGCAGCCTTGGCGGGCCGGGCTTC
>NZ_JBHJUW010000371.1:0-1082 GCF_042268205.1 Streptomyces sp. NPDC056160 | reverse complement strand
CAGCCTCCCCACAAACACCCGCACATCAGCAACAAAAGCCCCCGCAATCACATCGGACATTACCCCATACCGGGCACGCTCGATTACAAAATAGCGACCCCTGTCAACTATATCGAACCGCTCACTCAAATATGCGCGAAGCGGCCGATTCTTCTCACTGTTCAGGAGGCCAATTCCGGTCATATTATTGAAGAATTTTTCCAGATGCTTCGGCGTGTTCTCCGCTTTCCTGAGATCACCAAAGAAAGCTCGAAGATCGGCTAGGCGCTCATCCACGCGCGTATGATGCCCCTTGAGAAACCATCTATTGCCCTCCCTTTCCGGATTCCCGTAGGGCCTCAGCAGATCAATGGTTGGCTCGGTGACGGAAACGCGGCCGATCTTGATCATCTCGCGAACCTGGTTCCCGATATTCACCGTGATCAGGCCTCTTTCTGGCGTGCCCCCGCCTCGCCCGTCCGGGTCATCCACCGGTATTCTTACAGTATCACCCGCCTTGGGCAGGTATTTGTGTGCTTCCTGACCGGTTTCGGTGTGGCCGTTGAACCAGACCTCCAGCGCTGTTTCAAATTTTTTGGCCTGTTTATCTTCGGGCGGCGCATAGATCTCATTATCACCGTCCGGAGGCAGGTGCCATTTCCTGCCTCGGCCGGAAGGATTCGCAACTTCGAGTATCCATCTACCGTTCCGTTCCTTTAGTTTCCCGAATGGCTTGAGTAGCTTATGTGACCGTTCCGTTACCTCTGCTCGGCCTTGATGCGTTAAATTGCTGACAATTTTACCGATATTTACTGTCTGGGGGGCGGGGTTTTCGGTGTTGCTGCTTGTTGCTGCCTCTGCGGTGCGGGGCGGGAGCGTAACCGTCTCGTTTCGCGTGGGCAGGTATTTGTGTGCTTGCTGTCCGGTTTCGGGGTGGCCGTTGAGCCAGATGTCCAGTGCCGTGTCGAACTCTTCCTTGGTGAGGCGTGGTGCGCCTCCGGGGAGGCCGGTGGTGTGTGTTCCGTTGAGGAGGATGCTGGCGAGGATCTGTGCTTTGGTCTGGGTGTTCTTGTTCTTTTCGGCGGGGGTGAGGTGGGTGTAGG
>NZ_JBHJUW010000370.1:0-1117 GCF_042268205.1 Streptomyces sp. NPDC056160 | reverse complement strand
GTAGCCGTTGACGGTAAGCCACCCAACAAGAGTACGGTGACTCTCCGGGATCCCCGTGCGCTGCAGATTCCAGAAGAAATCACCCACCCGGCTTCTGAAAATATCATCCCCGCGTGACCGGGTTACGAGCGGAGGAATCGTTCCAGGGGCTATCTTCGCGGCCTCCATGTCTGCGACATGTTCATTCTCAGTGGGTGCCAGATACATGCGTGTCGTGTCACCACCTCTGTATTCCCACAAGGAACCCTGTCGCAATGTTTTGAGGACGTTGTTCGTGCTACGGAAGTTACGAAACGGGTACGGAATCCCGTCCGTCCTGTATTGGTACCGTATATTCGCGGTTATCGTGTCACGCCTCACCTCCTGGTCCTTATTCGCCCGTCGGCCCGGCGCCCGCGTGCCCTCGTCGGCGCCGCCTCCCGCCAGTTCCTGGCGGGTGTTTCCGTGGCTGGTGTCCGTGTTCTGGGGCACGGAGCCCTTTTTATGGTTCAGTGTGACTTTTCTCTCTTGGGGCGGGAAAAGCTTCACTGCACCATTGATCACTTTCCCCTGCAGTTTGACGCCAAAGCGATCGAAAGCCGCGACAAGATGTGCGTCCAGCGGGTCGAAACCTACTTTCATCAAAGACTGGGTGAGTGACACCGCCTTGTTCAGGACTTCGTTGGCTTTCTTGTCTTTGCTGCGGGGAGGGCGCTCGCCGAGTGATTCCGGATACATCCGATAGTAGGCGTCGAGGGTGTCAATTTTTTTCTGGGTCGTAGCAGTTTTCCCGGTTTGGTGCAGGGAGCGATAAGGCTTGAATGTTGATCCCGGTCTGTCTCCCAGGCGCATGCCGAGTCCGATCAAGATCCTCTCGGTGTCCTGGTGGACCGGTTCTCCTCCGAGCACTGCTTCGGCCCAGTCGATGAAATCGCGACTCGGCAGCCTCATACCATTGTGTACACGTTGTTCTTGTGTCGTGATATCGGCGGTCCGGAAAATGAAACTGTAACGCTGCAGTTCCTTGAGCCGCTGCGCCTCACCTGCCGGTATACGGTCCGGGATAGGTGCGAACACGGGGTGCTCGGGGGGCAGCGGCAGGTGTTCCGGTCCCCACCCGCCGGTTTCGCCTTCTTTC
>NZ_JBHJUW010000369.1:0-1138 GCF_042268205.1 Streptomyces sp. NPDC056160 | reverse complement strand
AGTCGTAGTCCTCCAGCGTCTTGTGGTGCGGGAGCTTCGACAGTCGCAGGCCCTGGCGGAAACGGCGGTCATCGCGGACGGCCAGTTCCTCGGACAGCACCAGGTCGAGGAAGTCGAGATAACCCATCTTGGCCTCGTCGGCCCGCTGAGCATACTGGTTCAGGGCCTCGGCCAGGTGGGGCAGACCGAGCTTGCCGGCCGTAGTGCGGATGCGGGTGGAGACCAGCTCGCTCAAGACAGTTCCTTCTTCAGGGGGGTGGTGAACGGGCGGGTGCCGGTCAGCTCGTCATAGACCGACAGTGGACGGCGGCCGACCTCGACGTTGGCGGCCGCGGCCCGGGTCAGCAGGGCCTGCAGAGGCCCTGCTTCCTCGCCCAGAGGTGCCTCGTGGCGAGGTGAGGGCACGATGTCGGCGGTGGTGACACGGCGGTTCTTGCCATCTGGCAGACCGTCCCAGTGTTCTTCGTCGACGACCCGAACGCCTTTGCCGACCGCTCGCGGGTGGGCAGCCAGCAACGTGGAGCCGGTTGCATCGGTGATGGTGGAGTGCAGCATGACCTGGGACTTCGTGGCCCGGACCTCGATCAGCTGGCGAGGACGGACCTTGCGGGCCGGCACCGAGTAGAGGTTTCCGGCGAAGGCGACGAGGCAGTCCTTGCCGACCGGCCGCAGCTGCCGCTGGGTGACGACATAGGGCGCCTGGGGCAGCGGCCGCAAGGCCATGTGGTCCCGGACGGCCCGCAGGCCGATGACCTCGCCGTGGGTGCGGTGGGTCCGGGCCCGCCGCATAGGCACCCAGGCCATGAACGCGGCGTCCATCTCCTCGAGGGAGGCAAAAGCCCGGCCGGCCAGGACGTGGTCCCGGACGATGTCGACCTGCCGCTCGACCCGGCCTTTGCCGGTGGGGCGGTAGGCCGCCAGAACATCGATCTCGAAGTCGTAATGCCCGGCGAACGCGACCGCTTCCGGATGCAGTGGGACGGCCTCACCAGGGGCGACATGCCGACGGACCACCGTTTTGGTGCGGTCATAGACGATCGACATCGGCACCCCGCCGAAGTGGGCGAACGCCTGGCGGTGACAGTCGAAGAAGGTGGCCATGTCCTGGCTCGTGGTGAAGCAGCAGAACGGGTCGCGC
>NZ_JBHJUW010000368.1:0-1150 GCF_042268205.1 Streptomyces sp. NPDC056160 | reverse complement strand
TGGGGGGCCGCGTCTTTTGTGTATACGCCCCCGCGGTCGGGCCGTGGGGGGGCGGTGGGCGGGCGGGGCGCGCTACCCCCTTGCGGGGCAGGCGCGCCCGGCCCGTCGCCGTGTCCGCTCAGCCGCCGAGGCCGAGGGACCGCTTGAGGAAGTCCACCTGGAGCAGGAGCAGGTTCTCCGCGACCTGTTCCTGCGGGGTCATGTGGGTGACCCCGGACAGCGGCAGCACCTCGTGCGGCCGGCCGGCGGCGAGCAGCGCCGAGGAGAGCCGCAGGGCGTGGGCGACCACCACGTTGTCGTCGGCGAGGCCGTGCACGATCATCAGCGGGCGGTGCGGTTCGGCGGGCGCGGACAGGCCGCCGTCGCCGGTGACGAGGGAGGAGTGCTCGTACGGCTGCGGGTCCGCGGCCGGGTCGCCCAGGTACCGCTCGGTGTAGTGGGTGTCGTAGAGGTGCCAGTCGGTGACGGGGGCGCCGGCGATGCCCGCGTGGAAGACGTCGGGGCGGCGCAGCACGGCGAGGGCGGAGAGGTAGCCGCCGTAGGACCAGCCGCGGATCGCCACCCGGTCGAGGTCGAGCGGGTGGGTCTCGGCGAGGTCCTGGAGGGCTTCGATCTGGTCGTCGAGGGTGACCGTGAAGTCGTGGTGGATCGCCTTCTCCCAGGCGGGGGAGCGGCCGGGGGTGCCGCGGCCGTCGGCGACGACCACTGCGAAACCCTGGTCGGCGAACCACTGGGAGGTGAGGTACGCGTTGTGCGCGGCCAGCACGCGGGCGCCGTGCGGGCCGCCGTAGGGGTCGAGGAGGACCGGTAGGGGGGCGGCTGTGGCCGTGTCACGGGGGTAGTCCGTTGGCATAAGCACGGCGCACGGAATTCGGCGTGCGCCCCCCTGGGTGAGGGTCACGCGCGGGGCGATGCCGGGCTTTTCGGCGTACGAGGCGATCTCCGCCACCTGCTCGCCGCTACGCAGCACCCGCACCCGCGACCCCGGCCGGTCCAGCGTCGCCGACACCAGCACGGTCACGTCCCCGGCGCGCACGGCCGTGTGCACGCCGGGCTCCTGGCTGACGCGCTCCACGCCCAGCTCGTTGACCCGGTAGACGTGCGTCTCGCCGGTCTCCGCCTCGGCGGCCTCCTCGCCCGCCGAGGCGGC
>NZ_JBHJUW010000366.1:0-1160 GCF_042268205.1 Streptomyces sp. NPDC056160 | reverse complement strand
CCTTCCTTGGTGCGGCGTTCGACGTAGTCGCGGGTGCGTTCGTCGAAGCGCATGCGGACCAGCACGATGGTGTGCAGAGCATTGTTCGCCGCCCGGTCGCCGCCGCGGTTGAGCCGGTGGCGGTGGGTGCGCCCGGAAGAGGCCGGGATCGGGGCGACCCCGGCCAGGTGCGCGAATGCCGCCTCGGAGCGCATGCGTTCGGGGTTGTCGCCGGCCGAGGCCAGCAGCTGCCCGGCGGTCTCGGGGCCGACGCCGAACAGTTCCAGCAGCGCGGGGGCAGCCTGCTTCACCAGCGGCCCGATCTCGCAGTCCAGCTCGGTGATCTCCTCGTCCAGCGCCTGGTGACGGCGGGCCAGTCGGCGCAGCGACGCCCGGGTCGCCGCCAGCGGGCGGGACAGGTCGTCGCCGGGCCGCAGCCGGGCGAGTGTGCGTATCAGCACGGCCCGGTCCAGCCCGGCGACCTGCTCGCGCAGCATCGCGGGCGCGGAGACCAGCAGGCCGCGGATCTGGTTCATCGCCTGGGTGCGGGCCTTGACGGCGCTGCGGCGGGCGATCCGCAGGACCCGCACCGCCTCGACCACGCCGTCCCGGCTCTTGGGGACGCCGGTCGCCCGGCCGGACAGTACCGCCGTCGCGGCAGCGTAGGCGTCGATCGGGTCGGACTTTCCCTTCATCCGGCGGGTCTTGCGGTCGGGGCGGTCCACGTCGATGACGGTGACCCCAGCCGCCGTGAGAACCCGGGCGAGTTCGGCCCCGTAGGCGCCGGTGCCCTCCACTCCGACCGCCGTCAGCTCGCCGTGGGAACGCATCCAGTCCAGCAGGTCGCGGTAGCCGCGGATGGTGGCGGGGAACTCTCGGTCGGCCAGGTGCCGGCCGATCTGGTCGATCACCGCGGCGTAGTGCGTCAGGCCGTGGGTGTCGACTCCGCCGGTGATCTCCCGGGCTGCGTGCGTCATGCTGGTCGTGTCCGTCCTTGCGAGTCCGTTCCGAGGGCGGCACGCGCCGGTCGGGCGGGTGGACAAGACAGTGACGGGGCTTCTGGACCAAGCTCCTATGAGGTCACAAACGCCCGTCCGGCCGCGTGCATGGCGGCCCCGCCGATGAACCGACAAATCCCAAACAGGACAGTCGATGACGTCAGTCAGTAGGCGAGTCAGGCT
>NZ_JBHJUW010000365.1:0-1172 GCF_042268205.1 Streptomyces sp. NPDC056160 | reverse complement strand
CCCGGCGCAGGCGCGGCAGCGTCCTCCTGCCCCGCCCGGCTGTGGGTGCGTATGGGCTGACCGGATGCCGCCGCCGTGGCGCGCGTGTCGGGGCCCGGCACGGGCATGTGTGTACCGGGACCGGCTGTGAGAGCCGAGGAAGGGGTGGGCCTGGCATCGGGTGTGTGGGCGTCAGGTGTGTTCGTGTGGAGGGTGGTGTGGATGTGGTCGCGGAAGGCGGTGAGGTGGGTGGTGGTCTGGGGCCAGTCGCGGCGGGCCACCGCCGCGTCGGCGGGGGCGAGGAGGCGGCGCTGCTCGGCGGGGGCGAGGCCCGCCTCGCCGGCCAGCCGGCGCAGGTGCTGCATCGCCTGGAACGCGGCAGCAGGGCGTTCCAGCAGGAGACCTGCGCGGTCGGCGTCATCGGTGGCGGGCCGGGTCAGCTCCTCGGGTACCTGCCAGCGGTGCAGGGCTTCCTCCAGCCGCGCCCGTTCCCCGGTGGCGAGCAGCGGGCGACCGGTGGCGGACTCGGTGGCCAGGCGCGGAGCGGGTGAGAAGGGCGTGGGCCGGCCGTCCCCGGGCCGCGCGGCTGCGGGTGCCGTGTGGCCGAGGGTGAGGCGCTCGGGGATGTCGAGGCGGACCTGACCCGACCGGGGCAACTGTGTTCCCCCGGTCGGGGACCAGGACGTTGCCGGCGGGGTGCCTGCGCCGGTGGCCGGCAGCACGCTGCCCACAGGCAGGGCATTCCCCGCAGGCAGTGTGTTCTCGCCGGGGCCGGGCAGGGTTCGGTAGGGCGGGGCCGGTGTGGAACCACCGTGTCCGGCACCGTCGTCACCGGGCAGACCTCCGCCGCCTCCGGCGGCTGCGGGGCCGTGCCCGGCGGCGGGATCGTGCCCGGGTGTTCTGTTGGCCAGTGCGGGATCGGGGTCGGGGAATGGGGGTTTGTGGTGGGGCAGGTCGAAACCCAGACGCCCCTTGATCCAGTGGCCGAGTTTGACGGCGCCGATGTGTCCGATGCCGCTGCCCAGTGCGGCGCCGGCGCCGCCGGCGGTGGTCATCCAGGACGTGGTGAACCTTCCCGTCTCGTTGAGGTTGAAGAAACCCTCGGACAGGTTCATGGCCGCTGCCTGGAAGCCGGCTTCGGGGAAGGCACGGACGAACTTCATCCACGACGGTGAGGGCAGCGCGCGGGCCAG
>NZ_JBHJUW010000364.1:0-1174 GCF_042268205.1 Streptomyces sp. NPDC056160 | reverse complement strand
ACACCCAGACCAAAGCACAGATCCTCGCCAGCATCCTCCTCAACGGAACACACACCACCAGCCTCCCCGGAGGCGCACCACACCTCACCAAGGAAGAGTTCGACACGGCACTGGACATCTGGTTCAACGGCCACCCCGAAACCAACCAGGAAGCACACAAATACCTGCCCACGCGAAACGACACGATTACGCTCCCGCCCCGCACCGCAGAGGTAGGGACAAGCAGCAGCGCAGAAACCCTTGCCCCCCGGACAGTGAATATCGGCATACATGTCCACAGGCTAGTGAATATCGGCCGGACGGAGATAACGGAACGGTCGCATGGACTGCTCAAGCCATACGGGACAGTAGGGAAGCGGAATGGTAAATGGGTACTCGAAATTGCGGATCCTTCCGGCCGAGACAGAACACGGCGCCTGCCTCCGACCGGCGATAATGGAATCTATGCGCCGCCCGGAGATAAAAAGGCCAAAAAATTTGAAACAGCGCTGGAGGTCTGGCTCAACGGTCACCCCGAAAGCGGCCAGGAAGCACACGAATACCTGCCTAAAAGGGATGACACTGTAAGAATACCGGTGGATGACCCGGACGGGCGAGGCGGGGGCACGCCCGAAAAAGGTCTGATCACGGTGAATATCGGGTACCAGGTTCGCGATATATTCAAGGACGGCCGCGTTTCCGTCACCGAGCGGACCATTGATCTGCTGAGACGCCACGGAAATCTGAAAAGGGAGGGCAATAGATGGTTTCTCAAGAGGCATCACGCGGACGTGGATGAGCGCCTAGCCGATCTTCGAGCTTTCTTTGGTGATCCCAAAAATGCGGAATCTGATACGCCGAAGAATCTGGAAAAATTCTTCAATAACATGACCGGAAAGGGTCTCCTGGACAGCGAGAAGAATCGGCCGCTTCGCGCATATTTGAGTGAGCGGTTCAATGTAGTCGACAGGGGTGACTATTTTGTAATCGAACGCGACTCTCTTGAGACATTACCTAAGGCGGTTTTGCGGGCTTTTGTTGCTGATGTGCGGGTGTTTGTGGGGAGGCTGGAGCGGTATTTCGGTGATCCGGGTGGGTCTGGTGCGGTGTTGCGGGGGGAGGTGGTCGAGGATGTCGGGGCTCTGGTGGGGGCGGGGAGGTCTGATGATGTGCGTAATGCTCCTATCAAGGCGTA
>NZ_JBHJUW010000363.1:0-1178 GCF_042268205.1 Streptomyces sp. NPDC056160 | reverse complement strand
AACGCGGGCCTACTCGGAGACCTTCAAGGGATCATCGGGAAGGTACGCCCTCCGCGTTCCTCCCGGCACCGATCCACAGGTTCCGAGCATTGCTCATTGGGCCCCGTGGTCGGTGTGCATGATCGCTCCCGCGAGGCGGTCGCGGGTCCGCTCGGCGGCGGCCAGGGCGTCGACGACCAGCTCCGCGCGCATATGGCCGGCGATCGCCCAGCCCGCCAGCCGCCGGGACGCGAGGTCGATCACGGTCGCGAGGTAGCAGAACTTCCCGCCGCCGACCGGCAGATAGGTGATGTCCCCGACGTACTTGGTGTTCACCTCGGTGGCGGTGAAGTCCCGGCCGATCAGGTCAGGGGCCTTCGCCGCGGCCGGGTCCGCGACGGTGGTGCGGTGCTTCCTGCGCAGCCGGAATCCGGCGATGCCAGCGGTCTTCATCAGCCGGGCGGCCTTCTTGTGGTTCACCGGCTCGCCGCCGGTCTCGCGGAGCTCGGCGGTGATCCTGGGGACGCCGTAGGTGCCGTCCGAGGCGGCGTGGACGGCGGCGATCCTGGCGGTCAGCTTCTCGTCGGCCGCCTGCCGGGCGGCCCTGGCCAGCGCGGTGGCCTGCCAGTAGTAGAAACTCGATCGGGCGATCCCGAGGACCTGGCACAACCGCTTCACGCCGTGCTCGGCGCGCAGGCCGGCGACACACTGGAAGCGGTTCACCAGCGCGTCGCCCCGGCGAAATACTTCGCCGCCTTCTGCAGGATGTCGCGCTCTTCTTCCAGCTCACGCACCCGCCTGCGCAGGGCGACGAGCTCGGCCTCCATCCCCTCGGCCGCCACCGGCGCGGCCGGGCGCGGCGCGGTGTGGCCGCCCGTGCGCCGGCCGTCGGCCGCACGTATCCAGTTCCGCAGTGTCTCGGTGTTCACGCCCAGGTCCGCGGCGACCGACTTGATCGTCGCCCCGGGCCGGGACCGGTACAACGCGACCGCGTCCGCCTTGAACTCGGCCGGGTAATGCTTCATCGCCATCAGTACAGGACTCCACTCCTCAGATCCTCAAGATCCAAGTGTCTCTGGTGTCCAAGATCCGGGGTCAGGCTCCTTCTCGGGATCGCCCGCTCGAGTTTCTATTACTGGCGTCGCACCGCCCCGGCTCGCATGGCCCGCCAGGCCGCTGACGACCGGCTCGCGGCCCGG
>NZ_JBHJUW010000362.1:0-1186 GCF_042268205.1 Streptomyces sp. NPDC056160 | reverse complement strand
ACTGCCGACAGCGCCTCCACGGCGTGCTCGGCCACCACGTTCAGCAGAGAACTGGTCAGCCACAACGCGGTCACACGCTGGCTGGTGATGGTGTGCTGCAGAGCGGGAACGTCCAGGTCCCCGGCCGGGGCCACAACGACGGTCCCGCCGCTCAGCAGCGGCACCCACAACTCGTAGGTGGAGGCGTCGAACGCGGCCGGCGAATGCAGCAACACCCGCTCATGCGCCGAGCGGTCGAACCGCGGGTCCAGGGCCAGGGCGGCGACATTGCGGTGCGTCACCACAATCCCCTTGGGCGCACCCGTCGAACCGGAGGTGTACATCACATACGCCGCATCCCCCGCACGCACACCCACCCCAGGCGCCTCACGCTGCTCCTCTCCCCCGGGTGTGGAGTCGATGAGGAACACGTCTGCCGCATCTGCCGGGAGGTGCGGCTGAGACGCCTCGTCCGTCACCATCAGCGTGGCACCGGTGTCGGCCAGGACATGGCGGATGCGGTCGGCCGGGTATCGGGCGTCCAGGGGCACATAGACCGCGCCGGCCTTCATCAGGCCCAGCACCGTGGTGACCGTCGCGATCGAACGCTCCAGAAGCACACCGACCGCGTCACCGGGCCGCACTCCCCTGCCGATCACCTCATGTGCAAGGTGATTGGCACGCGCGTCAAGTTGTGCGTACGTGAGCGTGACGGACCCGTCGGTGACCGCCGGAGCCTCGGGCGTCTCAGCCACCTGCCGCACGAACAGCTCACCCAGGGAGACATCCGGCACGGCACACGCCGTGTCGTTGAACTCGACCACAGCACGACGGTGTTCGTCCGGGGTGAGGATGTCGAGGTCGGCCAGAGGACGGCCGGGCTCGGACACGGCCTCATTCAACAGCCGTAGCCACCGCTCGAACAGCGCCTGCACGGTCGGCGCGTCGTAGATGTCGCTGGAGTACTCGACGGCACCGCTGATGCCCTGCGGCTCACCATGGGCACCACGCTGCTCGGCGAGGCTGAAGAACAGGTCGAACTTCGCCGTCCCCGTCCGCCCGGGAGCCACATCGATCGTCAGACCGGGAAGCCGGAAACTCGCCTCGGGCGCGTTCTGGAGCGCCAGCATGACCTGGAACAACGGGTGGTGCGACAGGGTGCGGGCCGGGTTGAGCAACTCCACCAGGTACTCGAAGGGCACGTCCT
>NZ_JBHJUW010000361.1:0-1200 GCF_042268205.1 Streptomyces sp. NPDC056160 | reverse complement strand
CGGGGTGGTGCTGGCCATGCTGAAGGGATCTCCTGTCTCGCCCATCCAGACTAACCCGATAAACCGGGTGTCTCAGCCGAGGCTGTCAGAGAGGGATCAGAACCCGGTGCTTGGCCAACTTTCTGTTGATCTTCCCGACCGCGTCCGTCGACATCCCCATCCGCTTGGCGATGTCCGCTCCCGTGGCCCGCAGCGGCTCCATGCCCTCGGGCGACACACCGATCCACCACAGAACGAGGAACTTCTGACTGGGCGTGAAGGCCTTTGAGTCCGTGATGGCCTCTACCCGCGCCTTGTCCACCTGTGTATGCCTGCCGGAGAAGGTATAAGGCGCGTAGGGACCGGCTCGCCGGTGTCGGCGTCGACCAGTCTGCGTACTGCTCCCAGCAGGCCCTCCGTGCGTGGGACATTGATGCTCTGTTCATCCAGGGCGCGACCCGCAGGCCGACCATATGAACCTAACGTACATGAGCAGGAAGTCAATCAACTCCGCTCGTCGACCGTGTCGCTTGCCCTCCACACAGGGCATCACCGCTCCACCTCCTGGCCCTCTCCCGGTCGAAAGATGTACGTGACGTCAATCTGCCGCTGTTCTGGAACAGCGGTGCCCAGTTCTCTCAGACGTGGTGGCAGTTCCAGGGAACCGTGTGACAGATCGGCGAACAGCGGTGCCGGATCAAGGAAACTGGGTGATCAGTCCGAGGAAACCAGGTGCCCGGTTCTCCCAGCCGCCCACGGCGATCGACCGAACTGCCTGCCAGTCCCCAGGATCTTGGTCCGACCCTGCATTTCCGCAGCTCAGAGGCGGTTTCCGCGGAAGACGCTCTCTTACTTCGCCCAACGCGCCGTGGGCCCGCCGCCTGCCCCTACCGGGACTGGTGCGAACCTCACTGTTCCTATACCACGGAAAGTCAGCCACTACGCGCCCGCGGCGGACGACTCAGGCGCGCGTGTGCCTCCAGCAACCCCGGACGGGGCTCAGCCACGCCTTTCGAGGAACTGCCCCGACGCACCCGCACCGCCGATGCAACCCGGCCGCAGTGGTGGCGACGCCTGGTGTCGGCAGGCTCGTGGAGAGCCCTGGTCGGAGACGGCCCTTGTCTGGCCCCTCTCTGACAGCCTCGGCTGAGACACCCGGTTTATCGGGTTAGTCTGGATGGGCGAGACAGGAGATCCCTTCAGCATGGCCAGCACCACCCC
>NZ_JBHJUW010000360.1:0-1204 GCF_042268205.1 Streptomyces sp. NPDC056160 | reverse complement strand
TCGGTCAGGTCAGCCCGATCGCCTTCGAACAGCGAACGGTTACGCTGACCACTGCCGCATAGCAAACGGTGTCCACGGCTCAGGGGGAAGCCCCCTGAGACGGCTCAACCGGATCATGCGCGGCTGGTCCAACTACTTCAGATACGCAGTCGCCAAGAGCACCATGCAAACCCTCGCCATTTTCGTCTGGCGGCGAGTGGCCCGGTGGTGGATGCGGCTGCACCGCTGGAGCTGGACCGATCTGCGAAGGCACCTCACCGACCACACCGGCCGGTGGCAAATGCCTTCATCAGACGGGGTCGAACTGTTCAACCTCGGCCGGGTACCAACCGAGCGATACCGGTACCGCGGCAACAAGATCCCAAATCCCTGGACCCTGACCAACCACGCCTGACGGCAGAGACCGTGGAGAGCCCGGTGCGTGGAAACGCGCACGCCGGGTTCGGCGAGCGGCCCGCAGAAACGGACCGGTGGCGACGCCGGCACCGCGCTGCGGGCCGACTCAACCATCCCGGTGCCCAGTTGAGGATCAAGGATGCGAACGGCATGCGGATCACGTGTTTCGCCACGAATACTGCCGACCGCCCGATCGCTGAGCTCGAGCTCCGTCACCACCTGCGGGCCCGCGCGGAGGACCGGATCCGGGCCACCGGCCTGCGCAACCTGCCCCTGCACCAGGCCGCGCAGAACAAGGTGTGGCTGGAGATCGTGCAGATCGCGCTCGACCTGCTGGCCCGGATGCCCATGCTTGCCCCGACCGGCCAAGCCCGGCTCCGGGACCTCGGCACCTGCGGCTCTGCCTGTTCTCCGCGGCCAGACAGCTTGTCACCACCAGCAAGCCGCCGCATCCTCCGCCTTGCCCGCCATTGGCCCTGGACTCACGACATCACGGCCGCCCTCGACCGGCTCGCTCAACTGCCGAACCCGGGCTGACCAGCAGCATCTCCGTCCCGACGACAGCACTACCCGACCCGGAGCAGTGGAACCCAGGCGCCCACCCGATGCGACAACCAGGCCGCCAACCTGCCTCACCAGCCACCGAACGCGAAACGGTCCGTCGACGGAGTCGGCGGACCGTCATGCAAGATCGAGGCTAGGGTTTCTGCGCGACGGGGCTTCCCCCTGAGCCGTGGACACCGTTTGCTATGCGGCAGTGGTCAGCGTAACCGTTCGCTGTTCGAAGGCGATCGGGCTGACCTGACCG
>NZ_JBHJUW010000359.1:0-1221 GCF_042268205.1 Streptomyces sp. NPDC056160 | reverse complement strand
CTTCTTGAACTCGGCGGCGCGGTGGCGACGGTGCAGGGAGCCGATGACCTCGCCGGTGGCGGTGTTGAGGGCCGCGAACAAAGTGGTGACGCCGCTGCGCAGGTAGTCGTGGGTGCGGCGCTCGGGCATGCCGGGCATCATCGGCAGCACCGGGGCCGAGCGGTCCAACGCCTGTATCTGGGACTTCTCGTCGACGCAGAGCACGATGGCGCGCTCGGGCGGGTCAAGGTAGAGGCCCACGACATCGCGGACCTTCTCAATGAACTGCGGGTCCTTGCTCAGCTTGAACGTGTCGACCTGGTGAGGCTTGAGGCCGAAGGTGCGCCAGATCCGCGAGACCGTCGACTGGCTCAGCCCGCTCTTCTTCGCCATCTCCCGGGTGGACCAGTGCGTGGCGCCCTTCGGCGTCGTCTCCAAGGTCCGCACGATCACGTCCTCGATCTGCTCGTCGGTCACCGTGCGCGCGGGCCCCGGCCGCTTCTCATCGGCCAGGCCCTCCAGTCGGTCAGCCGCGAACCGCTTGCGCCACGTGGCCACCGTGGTCGGGTGGATCCCGAGGTCCGCGCCCACCTGGGTGTTCGACAGCCCGTCAGCGCATGCGAGGACGATCCGGCACCGCAGCTCGGTTGGAAGACACCCGCCGAAGCACTCAACGAGCAGCTACAGTTGATTCAACAAGCCGGTGTTGCAACGACCGCTTGAATCCGGTCAGTACACGAGTTTCCGGCTCGCCGACCACCTGGAGGCCGCCGGTATCGCCGCCTCCATCGGATCGGTGGGCGACGCCTACGACAACGCCCTGATGGAGAGCACGATCGGCCTGTTCAAGACCGAGCTGATCAAGCCCCGGCGGCCATGGAAGACGCTGTCCGACGTCGAGCTCGCCACCGCTGAGTACGTCGACTGGTACAACCACCGGCGACTCCACGGTGAGATAGGCCACGTCCCGCCGGTCGAATACGAGAACAACCACTACCTCGCAACCACGAAGCCCCAGGTCACACCCAACACCTGAGATCTCTACCGAACTCGGAACGGTTCACACTTCGCCGCAGGGCGAACGTTGCCTGATGCGGCACTAGCCTCGCCGTTTCGCTTGGGTTTGGCGGCTGACGAGACGGAAACGCGATGGGTGCAGATCTGATGAGGGTGCCTCGTTGGGGTGATTCTCAGAGGTTCGGGATGTAGCTGGTCGTGCCGGCTTTTACCGTCGCCGGGTTG
>NZ_JBHJUW010000358.1:0-1265 GCF_042268205.1 Streptomyces sp. NPDC056160 | reverse complement strand
CCATCGACCGGACCACCTACAAGGCCACCATCAGCATCAACATGCTCACAACCGACCCTTGACACGGCCCAGACCGCCCTAACTGAACGGCGTTGGTACTAGATCTGGACGCTGACGCGGATCAAGACGCTGATCGGGCGCCGGTTCCACAAGAGCATGTCCTTCTCGGCCATCGCGAAGATGCTGCACCGGCACGGCTTCAGCCACCAGGTCCCCGCCCGCCGCGCTCTGGAGCGCAACGAGGAGGCCGTCACCGGCTGGGTGAAGGAGACCTGGCCCCACGTGGAAACACCGCGGCGGTGCTCGGGGCCTGGCTGTGCTTCGAAGACGAAGCCGGCTTCTCGATGACGCCGCCCACCACGCGAACCTGGGCCCAGCGCGGTCACACACCCCTCATCCGCGTGCGGGGACGCTCCCAGCGCCGCTTCTCCATCGCGGCCCTGGCCTGCTACAAGCCGGGCGAACGCTCACGCCTGATCTACCGGCCCAAGCGGCACGTCGATCACAAGCGGGGCGGCAGACGCAGTTTCACCTGGACCGATTACCGCGACCTGCTCATCGCCGCCCACCAGCAGCTCGGTGCCCCCATTGTGCTCGTCTGGGACAACCTGAACGTCCACAAGGACGCCCGGCTGAGAGCGTTCATCGACGCTCACGACTGGATCACCTGCTACTTTCTGCCGGCCTACGCCCCCGACCTCAACCCGGTCGAGGGCCTCTGGTCACTGCTACGACGCAGCAGCCAGGCCAACACCGCCTTCACCGGCCCAGACCACCTGATGCGCACCCTCCGGCATGGCCTGCGCCAGATCCAGTACCGCAGCAACCTCATCGACGGATGCCTCGCCGAAACCGGCCTCACCTTGACGACACCACGCCAACAAGCTCAGTAACTGCCAGCGCGGGTGCCAACTGCTCCCAGTGGGCCCCTGCCTCCCGGGCATCGTTCACCGCCCGCGCCTGGTGCGGTTTCGCTCTGCTCCCTCAGGTACTCCCACAACCGAACCCGCTTCAGGGCCGCTGCCCGCCGCGCTTCCGGGAGCTGGGCACGCAGCGCGTCCGAGTGCTTCTCCGCATACAGCAGCGCTCCGTACAACTCGTTGTCGGCCGGCATGCGCTCGACGTCCGGGTCCTCGGCATTCTCATGGATCTGCCTCAGGGTCATGTCCCCTGTAGTGGTGTAGCCGTGTCGGGTTGATCTTCAGCTGGATAGATCTTGTCCATGCTGCCTTCGGGGAGGTAGCGGCGGGGGAAGGCGATCCATT
>NZ_JBHJUW010000357.1:0-1291 GCF_042268205.1 Streptomyces sp. NPDC056160 | reverse complement strand
GCCCGTCCGCGGGCGTGCGGTGACGGCTGCGTAGGGTGGTCCCACCCGAACAGCCCCACCGAAGGGAAGCAGCACCATGGCGATCCAGGTCGGCGACAAGGCACCCGGCTTCGAGCTGAAGGACAACCACGGCCGCACCGTGCGGCTGTCCGACTTCCGCGGCGAGAAGAACGTGGTGCTGCTCTTCTACCCGTTCGCCTTCACCGGCGTGTGCACCGGCGAGCTGTGCGCGCTGCGCGACAACCTGCCGAAGTTCGTCAACGACGGCACCCAGCTGCTCGCCGTCTCCAACGACTCCATCCACACCCTGCGCGTCTTCGCCGAGCAGGAGGGCCTGGAGTACCCCCTCCTGAGCGATTTCTGGCCGCACGGCAACACTTCGCGCGCCTACGGCGTCTTCGACGAGGACAAGGGCTGCGCCGTGCGCGGGACCTTCATCATCGACAAGGACGGTGTCGTGCGGTGGACCGTGGTCAACGGGCTGCCGGACGCGCGCGACCTGAACGAGTACGTGAAGGCGCTCGACACCCTGTGAGCCGCGCCTGTGCGCCGTCCCGGGGCCCGACACCTGGGAATCTTCGGCCACAGGGCCTGCGTGGTGCGGGAACCCGTCACTAGGATCGAGACGTTGATCCCATATCCGATGCACGACGGGGCTCCCCGCCCCCGGACACCAATGGAGGACTCGTGGGAGTCAGCCTCAGCAAGGGCGGCAACGTTTCGCTTTCGAAGGAGGCCCCGGGCCTGACCGCGGTCCTCGTCGGCCTGGGCTGGGACGCCCGGACGACGACCGGCACCGACTTCGACCTCGACGCCAGCGCCCTGCTGCTGAACAACTCGGGCAAGGTCGGCAACGACCAGAACTTCGTCTTCTTCAACAACCTCAAGAGCCCCGACGGCTCGGTCGAGCACACCGGCGACAACCTCACCGGTGAGGGCGAGGGCGACGACGAGGTCATCAAGGTCGACCTCGCGGGCGTCCCGGCCGACGTCGACAAGATCGTCTTCCCGGTCTCCATCTACGACGCCGAGAACCGCCAGCAGTCCTTCGGCCAGGTCCGCAACGCCTACATCCGCGTGGTGAACCAGGCCGGCGGCGCGGAGATCGCCAGGTACGACCTGAGCGAGGACGCCTCCACCGAGACCGCCATGGTCTTCGGCGAGCTGTACCGGCACGGCGCCGAGTGGAAGTTCCGCGCCATCGGTCAGGGGTACGCCTCGGGCCTGCGCGGCATCGCCCAGGACTTCGGCGTCAACGTCTGAGCGGCGCAGCAGCCCGACCGTCCGGCGC
>NZ_JBHJUW010000356.1:0-1293 GCF_042268205.1 Streptomyces sp. NPDC056160 | reverse complement strand
TTGACGCTTCTATGTCAAGCGGCGAGCTGGTGTTGGGTGATGTGGTGCTGCCAGGTAGCTCGATCTTGGATCATGGCGCGGTGGATGACGTCGATCAGATGGCGTTTGAGGATGCGCCGGGCTCCGCGGGCTCCCTTGGTCGGCTCGTGGCGGGCCAGGAGTGCTCGTGCGCCTGGGTGGAATCGCTGCTGGACGATGGACGTCGTATAGAGCACGCTGTTGAGCCGCCGGTTGCCGCCTCGGTGCAGCCGGTAGCGTTCCTTGTCGGAGGAGTAGACCGGGATCGGCGCGGTCCCGGTGTAGCGGGCGAGTTTCGCTGAGCTGGTGAAGCGGGTGATGTCGCCGATCTCCGCGAGGAGGACCGCCGCGGAGACGTGGCTGATCCCGGTGATCTCCAGGAGCGCGGGTGCCAGTGGGGTGACCAGTTCCCGGATCGTGTTTTCGAGTCCGCGGACGCGTTCGTTCAGCTCGCCTATCTCCGTGATCATCTCGGTCAGCACCCGGCGGACGTGATCGCTCATGTCCGTGGTGTCCACCAGCGCGGTCAGCGAGGTCATGCCGGGCCGGCGGGTGAGGTCGCCCGGTGTGTGGTCGAGCCAGAGGTGGGTGTATGCCTTGAGCTGGTTGATCACCATGGTGCGGCGTCGGACGAGGTCGGCCCGTGAGTCGACCAGCACGCGCAGCTCGCGGACGCGGTCGTCGATGCGGTGACGGTCCAGGCCGGGGGTGGCGATCGCGGCGTGGGCGACCGCGGCGGCGTCGACGGGGTCGGACTTCGAGCCGGTGGCGGCGTGCAGTTTGCGGTGGGCGGACATCAGCCTGGTGGGGACCCAGACCACTTCGTGGCCGGTCAGCAGCAGGCCGTCGGCCAGGCGGCGGGCGAAGCCACGGCCGTCCTCGATGGCCCAGGTGACGGAGGTGTCGTCGGCGATCGTGCGGATCCACTTGAGCAGGACGCCGATCAGGTTCGCGTCGTTCTTGACGGTCAATGGCCTGGTCAGCCGCCTGCCGTCAGCGCCGACGGCCACTGCGACGTGGACGTGCTTGTGCGGGTCGATCCCCACTGTCACCATCGAGTTGTCCTCTTGTCTGCTGTCGCGGATGACGGGACAGATGCGAGGGCCCCGGCCAGGGGACAGACCTATTGCGAGTTGACGGCTCAGCAGGCTTCTATCAAGTCACTCCCGGCCAGGGCTCTCGCCCTGTGGACCGCCGTGGACATCTCAACGGAAAGCCTTCCGGCACGTGTTCTCCGAGTCACCCGACGATCCCGCCGAACCTCTCCCGTCGAAG
>NZ_JBHJUW010000355.1:0-1294 GCF_042268205.1 Streptomyces sp. NPDC056160 | reverse complement strand
ACATTAGACCTTCTAAAGAAAATGAACATAGACGAGCTGTGGTTGATATTTTAAGAACAATGAAATATCCGAGGGTTAGTCGTATTGATGTAGCTTTTGATTTTAAGGGAGTAGATCTAACTGAATTTTATTTTTTTGGATGAGGGTGTTAGGAAGAAAAATATGTGGATTGATGGCACTAACAAACTAGAGACTTTATACATAGGTGCTCCAAATTCTGATTTGCGTATACGAGTTTATAACAAAGCTAAAGAGCAGCAAAAAGAAGGTATAGAGGTAGATGGTGACTGGTGGCGTGTAGAAGCTCAGATTCGTAGTGAGTGGATGCCTAATTTTATGTTAGGTATTAATCCTTTTTCGGGTTTACACATTAAACAGGTAGATTGGGAATCGATTGAAAGTATACGTGAACAAGCTATGTGTAAGTTCTTTTTAGATTGTCCTGGGAAGATGGCTGAGGTGGATAAAAATACAAGGTCTAAATACAAGAAAATCCTTGCTAGCCTGCCAGCTAACAAGGAAGTAGATATCCAGTCCTTTTATGACCAAAATAGGACTGAGATTAGAAAACAACTAGATTATTGGTTAGAATTCCCTAAGAGAAATAATGTTATGTAACTATTATACCATATGAAACCATCAAGTAGACATTAAAGAGAACGTTCGGAGTCGTATGTGGTAAGGAGTGGGGGGACCCGGTGACGGGGGGGCCCAAACTTGCCACATACGAACTGAACGTTTATTTTTGTTCCGCTTGTAGTTGCCATTTGGTATACAGTTGTGATACCATTAGTATACACTTAGGTGTATCCTTTGATAACTAAATAGATGAAAGGTAGGCGTCCTCAGTCTACCTATTTCATGTTAGGAGGTCATTTGATTGGCGAGAGATGAAAAATTGGTTATACGTTTGGTTGAATCTGTTAAAGAGGATTTTCAGGCGTATTCGGAAGAGTTAGGTATGACTATGTCGGCATTAGGTTCGTATGTAGTTGGTGAATGGATTAGGCAACAAAAGAATAAAGAGCGTTTAGAAGAGAAAAGCGCTCTGGCGATGATTGAATATGGTAAGAAGCTATTAGAAGAGCAAGAACAAGAGAAGTGAGCATTATGCCGAGAAAATCTGTTGTTATTTTAGGAGGAAGCTGTGTTAGGTATAATTTGCGTTAGCTATCCCCCGAGGGTGTTTTCGGGGGGTGGGTAAGGCAAACGGTAGGTGCCTTGCTTCGGGTCCCTGGGATTGCAATAGAGGAATTGGAATAAGCGCAACGATGGGCAAGGACTATATTTAGGG
>NZ_JBHJUW010000354.1:0-1314 GCF_042268205.1 Streptomyces sp. NPDC056160 | reverse complement strand
GTGGCAGTGGCGGGCCACTGCTTGGCGTCGCCGGCGCCAATGTGACCAGTTCAACGCGTGAGTGCGGACGCGGTGTTGTCGAGGTGCATAAGCTGCCAGGAGCCGCCGCACTTCAGCCACTGTGAGCTCGATGACCTCAGCATCCACACAGGTGGACCCCCCTTTTCGGCTGCTTGCGCGGTCATTGCTGCGAGGAAGGCGTGAGCGAGCATGGCCAGGGTGATGTGCCGGTACCAGCCGACGTATCGGCGGACCTCGTACTCATCCAGGCCGCACTCGTTCTTCGCCGCTTGAAAACACTCCTCGATCGCCCACCGGGCGCCGGCGACGCGCACCAGCTCGTCCACGTCCACATCCAGGGGTGCATAGCCGAGGTAGTAGGCGATCTCGTCCGGCCTGCTCAGGCTGCGCCGTGCCAGCGCCCACCGCCGCCGGATCAACACGCCGTCCTGGTGGTCGTACTCGGCCACCGGGCGCAATTGCACGGCCGCCCAGTCGTACTCGCGCTGTCCCTTCGCGCCCACGCCGCAGGAACGGCGCTCCCACGCCTGGTCGGGGTCCTGCTCGAAGACGGCATCGAGGCGTGGTCCGGCCAGGGAGAACTGGGACTTGGGGACGGCGAGCACGTAGCCGACACCGGATGTTTCCAGCATCCGGCGGAAGCAGTTGTCCTGGCCATAAGCGGCATCGGCCGTGACCCAGGTGACCGGCAGCGGTGAGGCCAGCGTCCTGCGGACGATCGCCCCGGCGAGCGTGTTCTTGGTGGCGAACTCCCGCTGGTCGGGGATCTTGGCGGCGCGGCAGCGGTCACGGTCGTCCGTCCAGGACCTGGGCAGGTAGAGCTCCCGGTCCACCAGGGCGCGTCCGGCCGTGCTGGCGTATGCGGCGAAGACGCCGATCTGGCAGTTTTCGGTGCGGCCGGCGGTGCCGGAGTACTGCCTTTGGACTCCGGCGGAGGTGGTGCCCTTCTTCAGGAAGCCGGTGTCGTCGATGATCAGTACCCCGTCGGGGCGGCCAAGGTGTTCGGCGACGTAGGACTGCAGGTCATCGCGGATGTCGTCGGGGTTCCAGCGGGCGCGGGAGAGCAGGTGCTGCAGTCCGTCGGGGGTGGAGTGGCCGGCGTGTTCGGCGAGCTGCCAGCTGTTCTTGCGGGCGACCGGGGCGAGTAGTGCGCGCACGTAGTCCCGCATCCGGCGGCGCGGTTCGACGCGGCCGAAGTGGTGCCCGATGGAGGTGAAGAGGTTTTCCAGGTCGCGGTCCCAGGTTTCGGCCTGTTCGGTGATCACGGCCTGAGGCTTCCCCGAACCCGGACAA
>NZ_JBHJUW010000353.1:0-1334 GCF_042268205.1 Streptomyces sp. NPDC056160 | reverse complement strand
TGGGCAGAAGCCATTCGTGACGAACCCCCGCCCGCTACACTCCCACCGCTCGACGTTTCCCCAGGTCAAGCCACGAAGTACTGCTGGAGTACTAGTCCGGACAGGCCGGCATGCGCAGGCCGGGCACGCCAGGTCGGTGAGGCTCCCCGGCCGCCAGGCACAGGTCGAAGCCGACTGCCAGGCGGGGACCCCCTTGCCGAGGAAGCCCGGCGCGTCTGGTGGCTTCCGAAGAGCTCACGCAGGTGCCCTGCCCCGACGACTGACGCGCACGACACGGGTTCCTCGGTAGCCGCCGTCTGCGCTCACGCTGGTCTTGCGGACAGCGTCCCCGGCGCAGGGGCAAGTGCAGTCGGCTGGAAGAATTCCGCGCCGGCCCTGTCCGGGGCGTCGGCGAAGCGCCCGCCACGCTCAGTGGCCGCAGACCGTGGCGGGCCCGGCAGTGGTCACGCGGTTCCTGGGACATGCGGGCCGGCAACGGGGAGAGATCGCGGCGTGGCCGGCGCCACCGGGCACGGCGCCGCCGGCATCGGGACGATGTCACCCGAACGCGGTACCGAGCGGTGCGCCTCGCACCGACCGTGGACCGCTCCCGGCCGCCCGGACGCATGGCGGCGGTCTGCTGCATTGGCACCACCAAGTCACCGGGGCGGGGGAACGAACCCCCGGCTGCCGGGCCCGACACCCCCACCAGGTGTGACCATCGCAGTGGATGACATGACGACTCCGCTCAGTCACCGCGCCCGGCAGGAGGATCTACAGATGACACTGATGGTGCAACCCCTTCTCGGCGTCGCCGCGGCGATCGCCATAGGCACGCCGGCCCCGCTCGGCACCGCCGCCGCCCCAGCCACCGCCCCCGCCGTCGCGGGCGCGCGTTGCGAGCGCGCCGAACAGGACGTCTGGTACAGCGGGCCCAGCCGCAACGTGACCGCCCGGCGTTGCAGCATCCCGTCCCACAAGAACCGCTGGTACACCGTGGAGGTCGGCACTCTCGCGCGGACCTACTACAGAGGCGACACCCCGGCCGGAGGAGTCGACCGGACAAGGGCCCTGCACAACAGGACCATCAGGTGCCTCGGCTACACCTCCGACACCGACACCGACACCGACACCGGCACCGGCACGGTCAACTGGTTCGGCTGCCCGCCCGACTGACGCACGCGTGTCCACCAGGCCGACGGTGACATCCTCGGCGGGCGGCCCGAAGAGACGGAAACCCGCTTGCCGCCGGCTCGACGCCTTGGCGGACGGTGAGGTCGATACGCCTGTGACAGAACGAAGACGTCGCGGGGGACCGCCTGTGACTCGGTGCGAGATACAAATACTTCCGACCG
>NZ_JBHJUW010000352.1:0-1338 GCF_042268205.1 Streptomyces sp. NPDC056160 | reverse complement strand
CAGGTCGACACGTCACAACAACGAAAATCCTGCAACGATCACTAGACCAACAGCTCAGCGCATCGATCATGCAGTGATCCTTAGAGGTTGTCTCACATGGACACCGTGGAAGCCTTGGCCGACCCGAGGCCGCGCAGCGGCCCGAAGGGACGCGAACTCGCAGAGGCCGAGGGCGAGTTCGTCGACGGGGACCAGGAGGGCGACGAGGACCAGGACCAGGACGGTGAGGGCGCGGCGCGGGTGAGTGCGGCGGCGGCCGGTGTCCTGCGGTTCAGCACCGAGCGCGACCCCGCGACGGTGGCCGCGTTCGTGCGGCTGCGGGTCATCGACCCCGAGCGCTCGTACTGGCGGCGCGGCATCGCTGCGGCGCACCGGTGGCTGCGGGAGACCGGTTCGGAGGTGCTGTCGGTGCCGGTGGCGTACCGGACCCCGGAGGACTGGAGTGGGCCCGGGCCCTCCTACCCGTTGGGGGCGTGGTTGGCAGATCAGCGCCGGTACTACGCGGCCGGGACACTGGAGGCTGAGCGGGTGGCCGAGCTGGAGAAGCTCGGCATGGTGTGGTCGGTCTACACCGAGTGGGACGGGATGCTCGCGGTCGCCCGCTCGTACGCCGCAGCGCACGGGCACTTCGTCCCGCCCGCGACCGCCGTGTGGGAGGGGCAACCCATCGGTGTGTGGGCGAAGAACCAGAGGCAGGCGGCCCGAAAGGCGGCTGTGAATGCCGCGCGGCGCGCGGCGGGGGAAACGGGCGTGCCCAGCACGGGGGAACTGCCAGAAAGCCGCAGGGAGGCCCTGGAAGCCATCGACGCGGGATGGTGCCCGGTGTGGGATGCGGGATGGCAGCGGGCCTACCGGCTGTGCCAGGCCCACGTCCGCGCCGGCGGCCCGCTCCCCGACGCTCCGGGGCAGGTCATCGTCCAGGGCGAAGACCTCGGAGCATGGGCGGCAGGGCAGCGCGCCGGGTGGGAGCGGCTCATGCCCGCACAGCAGTACCTCCTGGAGTCCCTGGGCCTGGAGCCCGCTCCCGCCGGGGTCGAGGCGGCGGCGCGGCCGGCGGGGCGGCGGGAGGCAGCGCGGGCTGTGAACCTCGCGGCGGCGCGGCAGTTCTTCGAGCGGGAGGGACATCTGCGGGTGCCGAGGAAGGCGGTGGAGGTACTGCCGGACGGGACCGAGATCAAGCTGGGTGCCGTCGTCGACAACACCCGCCGCCGCGCCGACAAGCTGTCCGATGAGCAGCGCGCCCAGTGGACCGCCCTCGGCATGCGCTGGTAGCGATCGGGCGCAGGGCAGATGGAGGGGGGGGGGGCCCCCCCGGGGGGGGGAGGGGCCCCCGCCACC
>NZ_JBHJUW010000351.1:0-1345 GCF_042268205.1 Streptomyces sp. NPDC056160 | reverse complement strand
CTGGAGCCCCTGGAAGCGTTGAACACCACGCGGCGCACGGTCCGCTACACCGTCGGCTGGAAGATCACCGAGGACGACGAGCGCGCCATCGCCCGAAACCCGGGGCGATTCACCAGTGGCATCGGCGCCTTCCTCGGCCTGGACGTCGGCAAGGGCGAACACCACGCCACCGCGCTGACCCCGGCCGGGAAGAAAGCCCTCGACAAGCGGCTGCCCAACAGCGAACCCAAGCTCCGCGAGGTGTTCGCCAAGCTGATCGCGAAGCACGGCACCGTGCTCGTCGTGGTCGACCAGCCCGCATCGATCGGCGCCCTGCCACTGGCCGTGGCCCGCGACGCGGGCTGCAAGGTCGCCTACCTGCCAGGGCTGACGATGCGGCGGATCGCCGATCTCTATCCCGGCGAGGCCAAGACCGATGCGAGGGACGCGTTCATTATCGCGGACGCGGCCCGGGCGATGCCGCACACCCTTCGCGCCATCGAGCTCGAAGACGAGACCATTGCTGAGCTGGAGATGATCGTGGGCTTCGATGACGACCTCGCGGGGGAGGTCACCCGGGTCGCGAACCGGCTCTGCGGGCTGCTGACCCAGATTCACCCGCATCTGGAGCGAGTTGTGGGCCCGCGCATCCAGCACCCGGCCGTCCTGATGCTGCTGGAACGGTTCGGATCCCCGGCCCAGATCCGCAAGGCCGGACGCAGACGGCTGATCACTCTCATACGTCCGAAGGCCCCGCGGATGGCCGAGCGCCTGGTCGAGGACATCTTCGCCGCTATGGACGAGCAGACTGTGATCGTTCCCGGCACCGACGCGGCTGCGCTCATCGTGCCCAGCCTCGCCACTTCCCTCAGCGCCGTGCTCGACCAGCGCAAACTCCTGGCCACCAGGATCGAGGAACTGCTGGAGACCCACCCTCTTTCCAAGGTCCTGACGTCCATGCCGGGGATCGGCGTCAGGACCGGAGCCAGGATCCTCATCGAAGTCGGCGACGGCAGCGCATTTCCGAGCGCCGCCCACCTCGCCTCTTACGCCGGCCTCGCCCCGGCCACCCGCAGCTCGGGCTCTTCGATCCGCGGAGAACAGCCCTCCCGCCGCGGAAACAAGCAGCTCAAGAGAGCGTTCTTCCTCTCCGCGTTCGCCGCCTTGGCCGACCCTGCCTCCCGGGCCCACTACGACAAGAAGATCGCCCAGGGAAAGCACCGCCGAGTAGCCGAGGGGAGTCTCACCCCTCGGCTCTCACAGATCCGTGTGTAACAGTCTCCCGTTACACGGCTCTTGCCGTTCTGATCACCAACCTGACGCGGCCACCGTCGTGCAGCGCCAATGCGTGAACATGCGGGGATAC
>NZ_JBHJUW010000350.1:0-1349 GCF_042268205.1 Streptomyces sp. NPDC056160 | reverse complement strand
CAAGGCTTCGGCGTAGTCGCATGACGTCCGGTTCGTGATCATTCGAGGCCGAGGAGTGCGAGGGGGCGGCGGGGGTCGCGGGCGTTGCGGCGTAGGCCGGCCGCGATGTTGTTCACTCCGGCCGTGCGGAGGGCTCCGATGGCGAGGTTGCGCCAGGTGGCCATCGCGCGGGGCGCGTTGCCGGTCCGCAGCTGGGAGGCGTCCTCTGCGAAGGTGGTGTCGCGGACATGGTGCAGGGTTTCGATCTTCCAGTGGTTGCGGACCAGTTCGGCGAGCTGGGCCGCGGTGGCCTGCTCGGCGGTGAGGCTGGTGACGGCGTAAACCGTCTTGACGGTGGTCTTGCCGGTCTTGCGGTCGGTGCGCCGGCGCTTGATCTGGACAGCCTGGCGGGCTCCGGGGAAGAGGAGGCTGTTCACGGTGGCGACCTTGATCCGGCGGATCTCCGAGCGGCCGTGGCCGATGCCCCGGGTGCGTCCCTGAAGCGGGATGTCCTTCCAGGGAAGGGACGTGAGCTGCCGGCGCAGCTTCTTCTGGTTGCCCTTGACGATCACGATGTAGTGGGCGCCCCGGCCGAGGAGGTAGTCGGCGTGCTCGCGCTGGGTGTGCATCGCGTCGCTGGTGACGACGGCTCCTGCCAGGTCGGCGACGGTGTCCAGCAGCGGCTGGAAGCAAGTGATCTCGTTCGTCTTCTCGCCGACGTCCAGCTGGGCCAGGATCAGGTCGGTGGTGTGCTCCAGTGCGGCGAGCAGGTGGATCTTGCGGCCCTTCGCTTTGGCCGCGCCGCGCAGACTTTTGCCGTCCACTGCGAGGCCGCGCAGTCCGGTTGCCTTCGGGCGTCGGTCGGCGAGCCAGCGTCCGACCGCCCGGTCCAGCGCGTCGCCGTCGATGCGGGTCAGCAGCCGCCTGACCGTTGTTTCCGCAGGCAGGAACCGCTTCGGGAACAGTGGGTCGAGGCGTATGCCGAGGCTTTCCAGGGTGTGCGGCGGGGCGTCGGCGATCCACTCGCTGACTGCCAGCAGGGTGGTCGCCCCCGCCAGAACCGCACACGCGGTCAGCGCGAGCACAGCAACCAGAGCGTGCCGTACGCCGCGTGGGTCTCGCGGGTCGGGCACCTCGGCCAGCCGCTCCAGCAGGCGCGGGACCTCGTCGGATACGGCCGCGGGATGCTCGCGAAGCTGGTCAAGGGCAGGCGGGATCAGCGATGATGCGTCGGCAGGCACGGTCTTCCACTCGGATCACGGGACGTAGAGAACTCCATGATCTTGGAAGCCGTGCCTGTCACGTTTCGGGCACCGCCGAGCTGACAGAACATCACAAACTGGGCGTCACGCGACTACGCCGAAGCCCTG
>NZ_JBHJUW010000349.1:0-1354 GCF_042268205.1 Streptomyces sp. NPDC056160 | reverse complement strand
CAGGGTGGTGTCGTCGGTTTCTGACTCGATCGGGTGGAGTCGGGCCTTGGCGAGGAGTTCGCGGCCCATGTAGCGGCGGGCTTCGGTCCACTCGTCGTTCTGCTCTGCCAGCACTGCGCCGACGAGCCGGATGACGGCGGTGCGGTCGGGGAGGATACCGACCACGTCCGTGCGGCGGCGGATCTCCTTGTTCAGCCGCTCCTGCGGGTTGTTCGACCAGATCTGCCGCCAGATCTCTCGCGGGAAGGCGGTAAAGGCGAGCAGGTCGTGCTGAGCTGCGTCCAAGTGCGCGGCGGCCTTGGGGAACTTGGCTTCCAGCGTGTCCAGGACGTGCCGGATCTGTGCTTGGAGCGCGTCGGTGTCGGGCTGTTCGAAGACCGTCCGTAGCAGCGTGGCGACCCAGGGCTGGGCCGACTTCGGCACCTGGCTCAGCAAGATTCTCGCGTAGTGGGTGCGGCAGCGCTGCCACGACGCGCCGGGAAGGACCGCGCCGATCGCATCAACGAGGCCGGCGTGGGCGTCGGAGATGACGAGCTGGACGCCGGACAGGCCGCGGGTGATCAGGGAACGCAGGAAGGCAAGCCAGCCGGCGCCGTCCTCGGCGGTGGCCACGTCCAGGCCGAGGATCTCGCGGTGGCCGTCGGCGTTGACGCCGACCGCGATCAGGGCGTGGACGTTGATGATGCGGCCGCCCTCGCGGACCTTCTGCGTGAGCGCGTCGACCCAGACGAACGAGTACGGGTCGGCGTCCAGGGGCCGGTTACGGAAGGCTGCGACCTGCTCGTCCAGGTGCTTGGCCATCGCGCTGACCTGGGACTTCGATAGCTGCGTCACCCCGAGGGACTCGGCGAGCTTCTCGACCCGGCGGGTGGAGACACCAAGCAGGTAGGCGGTGGCGACCACCGAGATCAGGGCCTGCTCGGCCCGGCGGCGGCGCTCGAGAAGCCAGTGCGGGAAGTAGCTGCCCTGCCTCAGCTTGGGAACGGCGAGCTCGACGGTCCCGGCGCGGGTGTCCCACTCGCGTGGACGGTAGCCGTTGCGGTGGTTGACGCGTTCGTCGCTGACCTGCCCGTATTCGGCGTTGCAGAGGGCGTCAGCCTCGGCGGACATGAGGGCGTCGGCGAATGTCTTGATCATCGCGCGCAGCAGATCGGGACTCGCCGCGGCGAGGTTCTCCTCGGCGAGGGCGTGCAGGGGCAGACTGTCGGGTGCGGTCATCGTGCTGATCTCCTTCGAGCCTCGACAACTCGAAGATCAGCCGGTGGCCGTTCTCATATCCGGGCCCTCACTCCGACGCCAGGCCAAACACCCGGATCAGGTGGGAACCCGTACACCACTTCCCAGGACGCAACCC
>NZ_JBHJUW010000348.1:0-1372 GCF_042268205.1 Streptomyces sp. NPDC056160 | reverse complement strand
TTGGTGATCAGAACGGCAAGAGCCGTGTAACGGGAGACTGTTACACACGGATCTGTGAGAGCCGAGGGGTGAGACTCCCCTCGGCTACTCGGCGGGTTTTGCCGCGGGCTCGCTGGCGGTCGTAATAGGTGCGGGAGGCCGGGTCGGCGTTCATGCAGGCGAAGGCGGAGAGGAACATGGCGCGTTTGAGCTGCCGGTTTCCGCCTCGGGGTGCGTGTTCGCCATGGATGGAGGTCCCGGACGACTTCGTGGTGGGGGCGAGGCCGGCGTAGGAGGCGAGGTGGGCGGCGGTGGGGAAGCTGGTGCCGTCGCCGACGGTGACCAGCAGGACTGCGGCGGTCCTGACGCCGACGCCGGGCATCGACGTCAGGACCGGGGAAAGAGGGTGAGCCTCCAGCAGGGCGCTGATCTGGGCTTCCAGGGCCCGGCGCTGGGTGTGGACGGTGGCCAGGGAGCTGGCCAAGGTCGGGATGACGATGTCGAGCGTGCCCGTGCCCGGGACCACGACGGTCTGCTCGTCGAGGGCGTCGAAGACGTCGTCGATCAGGCGTTGGGCCATGCGCGGGGCCTTGGGCCGGATCAGTTCGACGAGTCTGCGGCGGCCGGCCTTGCGCAGGGCTGCCGGGGATCCGTAGCGCTCCAGGAGCCAGGTGACGGCCTGGTGGTCGAGGCGGGGCCCGAGGACGCGCTCCAGCGACGGGTGGAACTGGGTGAGCAGGCCACGTATCCGGTTGCTGGTGCGGGTGGCCTCGGCGGCGAGGTCCTGGTCGAAGCCGACCAGCACGGTGAGCTCGGCGGTGATCTCGTCGGTCAGCTCCAGCGCGCGCAGGGTGTGCGGCATGGTGCGGGCCGCGTCCGCGATCACGGCGGCGTCCTTGGCGTCGGTCTTGGCCTCGCCCGGGTAGAGGTCGGCGATCCGGCGCATCGCGAGTCCGGGCAGGTAGGCGACCTGGCAGCCCGCGTCCCGGGCCACAGTCAGGGGCAGGGCGCCGATCGAGGCGGGCTGGTCCACGATCACCAGGACAGTGCCGAACTTCGCGATCAGCTTGTCGAACACGGCCCGCAGCTTCGGCTCGCTGTTGGGCATGGCCTTGTCGAAGACCTTCTTGCCTGCCGGGGTCAGCCCGTGCCCGTGATGGGCACTCTTGCCGACATCCATGCCGAGGAACACGCCCACGTCTTCGGTGTCGAACATAGTGCCCTTTCCCGGGGTGTTGGCGGTGCCGGCCTTGGCGTTGGTGTCGTACGCGCGCATCCACGTTATGCAGACCTGCCATCCGCGAGCTGTCCGGCATTGCGCCGGACCGGGTGGCGGCCGGACCTCTGATCAGCGTCTCCGACGGCACCTCCCGGGCCCGGTGACACCACCCCC
>NZ_JBHJUW010000347.1:0-1399 GCF_042268205.1 Streptomyces sp. NPDC056160 | reverse complement strand
GATGTCTTGGAGGACAAACCTCTTCTACAGCAGCTCCGCTGCCTCGTTCACCGGCCTTGACGAACAGCCTCCGCCCTTAACTGAACGGCGTTGCCACTAGAACCCAAGAACGAATCCTGCCCAGGGGGCGCAACCGTTCGAGGGGGTCCCACTCGCTCAGTAGAGCGAGGAGGCCTTGTCGTTGATCCAGGAGGGGAGGTTCGGCCACGATTCCCCGGAGTGGAAGGTGAACGCGAGCCCCTTCCCGTACTGGTCCGTCCACAGGGAAGCGTCCGAGAAACCCCCGTCCCCGAAGGAGCCCCCGGACCAGCTCCTCACGGAGGAGATGCTGTCGTTCATCCCGTTGGGGACGTTCCTGAAGTCAGGGACCGTGTTCCAGTAGTACGTCTCGTAGCAGTTCCCGGTGAAGTTCCCCCCGGAGAACACCTGGATGTACCCGGGCTGCCCGTAGTGGTCGCAGTTCCCGGCGGCGCTGGCGTTCGGGGTGAAGCCGAGGAGGCTGCCGACCGCTGCTGCGGCGACCAGTACGGCCTTCACTCGCACGTTCTTAATCACTTCGTACCTGACTTCCCGAAGGAGCCGCGTGCGGCGACGCACGCTGCTCATGTTCGTACTGGACGGGGACTCGCGCGGCTGCCCACTGGTGCCGCCGCCTGACACACGGTCACGCCGGGCCCGATGCTCCGTCCGCGACGGGCACCGGCTCCGCAAGGAGAAACATATCTCTTCTGCCGAGAAACCTACATACCCAATACCCGCACACATATCTGTTCCGTGGGATAGTACTCTTCATTACGTGTCTGAAGCTTTCAGGAAATCATTCGAAGTCCGCTGGGACGATGTCGACCTCAACGGCCACCTGCGCAGCACCCGGTACCTGGAGTACGCGACCACGGCCCGGCTCGGCTTCCTCGTGGCGTCGGGGTGGGACGTCCGGGCGCTGCAGAAGGAGGGGTTCGCCGCCGTTCTGCTGGGTGAGGAGGTCCGGTACCGCCGTGAGGTCTTCCTCACCGAGCAGGTCGAGGTGGCCTGCGAGGTGGTGGGGCTGACCGAGGACAGTGCGCGGTGGCGGGTGCGCCAGACCGTGTTCCGCGAGGACGGCGAGGAGGCCGCCGTCGTGCATTCGCTCGGCGCCTGGATCGACGTCCGCGCACGGAAGATCACGGCGCCGCCCGCCGGCCTGCGGGCCGTCTTCGAGGCCGCCCGCTCCGAGGAGTGCGAAGTCCTGTAGCGAGGTCACCGTACCGGCGCCTTCCTCCCCCGGCTCCACCCGGTCCCGCCGCGCCCCGTACGAGCGCGAGCCTTCTAGTGTCCCGAGTCTTAGGAAAGCCGTAGAAGTATGCTGGGCTCATGGCGCGCATGGGTCGGCCGACGGTCGAAGTGGTTCTGACGGATGACG
>NZ_JBHJUW010000346.1:0-1447 GCF_042268205.1 Streptomyces sp. NPDC056160 | reverse complement strand
CGGTGGCCGTTCTCATATCCGGGCCCTCACTCCGACGCCAGGCCAAACACCCGGATCAGGTGGGAACCCGTACACCACTTCCCAGGACGCAACCCGACGGCGAAGTTCTTCAAGTCCGGCGTCACACGAGAGCCGAAGACCGCACCTGTAGAAGGTGAATGGCGGGATGGGCCCGCCCCACATCCAGGAGCACCCTGTGGCGAGCACTGCAGACGAGCCCGAGCAGCCCCTTGACCGGACCGGCGACGCCCCCTCCGTCACCCCATCCGCGCCCCGCCGCCAGGAGCCGGACGTTTCGGCAGGTCAGGCCCGGCGGACAGGGAGTCGTCGCAGGTCCGACAACCCTCATGTTGATGTAGCGAGGCGTCCCAAGCACCGGAGGACTTCGACCGGGCCTCGGCGCCGGGAACTGCTACAAGCACTGGGGATCTTCCAGAGGGCTACGCCCGATCAGTTGTGGAAGCTGACCCGTCCGGACAACCGGCACGACAAGCTCACGCGGGACACCCTCCTGGATCTGGAGGACCACCAGCTGGTGAGGATCGAGTCGGTGCAGGAGGACCAGCGGCAGGAGCGGGTGCTGACCCGGCGCGGACACGGCGAGGCGAAGCAGCTGCTGGAACCGAAGGGCATACGGGTCCCGGTGCTGCGCAAGCAGGAGTACGACCCGGACACCGAGGAGCTGCTCGGCACCGGCTACGACGACCACGCCGCGGCGGTCACCTCGACGGCCGCCGAACTCCACCGCGCCGGGATCGGCCACCGGCTCGGCTTCCAGACCGAGATCGGGCACCGGCTCGGCAACAGCTACGTGCAGCGGGCCGACCTGGTGGTGCGGGCGCCGGAGGCCGGGGTGCCGGTGCTGCTGCTGGAGATCGACCGCCGTACCGAGGACGCGCACGACCTGGTCGCCAAGCTGCGCCGGTACTGGGAGTGGGGCCGGTGTGCTGCCACGGGACGCGGACAAGCACACCGTGGACCTGGTCCGCTCCCGGCCGGACGCGATCGAGCACGTCGACCACGAAATGGGGAGTGTCCAATAGACGGCGGATCCGATGATCAAGGAGACGCCTGATGAGCGAGACCATCACCGAGTACGAGGCCGTGGAGGCGGCGGTCGTCGAGTCGGCCGCGGAGGCGGTGTCGGACGAGCAGTTGATCGCGATGCTGGTCGGCCGTGCCCGCTCCGACGGGCTGCGGCTGACCGGGGAGGGCGGGCTGCTGCAGCAGCTGACGAAGCGAGTGCTGGAGTCCGCCCTGGAGGGCGAGATCACCGATCACGTCGGCTATGACAAGCACGACGCGGCCGGCCGGAACAGCGGCAACAGCCGGAACGGCACCCGGTCGAAGACCGTGCTGACCGACGTCGGACCGGTCGAGGTGAAGGTGCCCCGCGACACCGCCGGCACCTTCGAGCCGCAGATCGTCCGCAAGCGGCAGCACCGTC
>NZ_JBHJUW010000345.1:0-1456 GCF_042268205.1 Streptomyces sp. NPDC056160 | reverse complement strand
ATCAGGCGGAATAAGTCATGCTGGGACAAAGCCATCGCGTCACCTCTCGTTTCAACGAGCTTCTCCACTCGGAGAGTTGCGCGATGGCTGCCTCTCGACCAGGGGCTACGCGGAGATCGCTGCTACACCACTCGGCAGGACACCATCCATGGCGTTCGGCGGGCAACGGTACAACCGGTCGGCGGCGGTCACCGGTTGGCGGCGGTCAGGCGACGCTACGATCCGCGGAACGTGTTCCGCCTCGACCACAACGTCCGGCCCACGTGGGACGGAGCCCCGACGTCCGCCCCGCGCAAGCCGGCGACCTGCCGTCCCCTCGCCCGAGACGGCAGACCCCCGCCCGTCCTGCGTCAGGCCTCCGTGCGTCGCGGCAGCCGCCAGTTGGGCCGCGGGAAGTGGCAGGTGTATCCGTCCGGGTAGCGCTGGAGGTAGTCCTGGTGCTCCGGCTCGGCCTCCCAGAAGGGACCCGCGGGCACGACCTCGGTCACCACCGGACCGGGCCACAGCCCCGACGCGTTCACGTCGGCGATGGTGTCCTCGGCGACCCGCCGCTGCTCCTCGTCGAGGTAGAAGATGGCGGAGCGGTAGCTGTCGCCGATGTCGTTGCCCTGGCGGTTCTTCGTCGTCGGGTCGTGGATCTGGAAGAAGAACTCCAGGAGGGCGCGGTAGTCGGTCGCGGTCGGATCGAACGTGATCTCGATCGACTCGGCGTGGCCGTCGTGGCGGCGGTAGGTCGGGTTCGCCAGCTCACCTCCGCTGTATCCGACGCGCGTGCCCACCACGCCCGGGAGGCTCCGGATCAACTCCTGCATGCCCCAGAAGCAACCCCCGGCCAGCAGGGCCCTCTCCTCGACGTCTATCATGACATCTCGCCTTTCTTTCCACATCTCTTCTTCTCGAACAGCGTCGCACATGGCCTGCGCCCCCTCACGCCGCTGGCGAGCGGCAAGGAACGCAGATGCGTCACCGGTTCGGAAGGTGACAACATCATGCCGGATCCCGCCAGGTCCAGACGTCACCAGTCAAGGTGTCAAGCCCCGGGTTTCGTGGAGACTGAGTTAACTGGTTTTCTGGAGTGACGCAGGGGGCTCGGCCGCGAGGTAGTGGGCGGCCTCGTGTTCAGCGGGGGTGACGTGCCCGAGCTCGCCGTGAAGGCGTCGCTGGTTGAACCAGTCGACGTACTCGGCGACTGCGACTTCGACATCGTTGATGCCGGTCCACGGCCCCTTGTTGCGGATCAGCTCGGCCTTGAACAAGCTGTTGAACGCCTCGGCCAGGGCGTTGTCGTACGAGTCGCCCGTGGATCCGACCGAGGCCACGGCCGCCTCCTGTTCGAGACGTTCCGTGTAGCGCAGAGCTCGGTATTGACCGGATTCAAGCGGTCGTTGCAACACCGGCTTGTTGAATCAACTGTAGCTGCTCGTTGAGTGCTTCGGCGGGTGTCTTCCAACCGAGC
>NZ_JBHJUW010000344.1:0-1500 GCF_042268205.1 Streptomyces sp. NPDC056160 | reverse complement strand
CAACGCCGTTCAGTTAGGGCGGTCTGGGCCGTGTCAAGGGTCGGTTGTGAGCATGTTGATGCTGATGGTGGCCTTGTAGGTGGTCCGGTCGATGGCGGGTCCGCGTGCGTTGTACTTGGAGATCGCTCGTTTGACGATGCGGTCTTTGGTGCGGATCCGCCGGGCGGGCAGGAGGTGGGTCAGCACGTGGCGGCCGATGGCTCCGACCAGGTCGGTCACGGTGTCGGTGATCACACCGGCGGCCAGGACGAGCTGGTCGCGTGCGGCGGCGAGGGCGGTGGTGAACCCGGCCCGGTCCGGGTCGGTGCCCGGGACGCTGTCGGTGGCGTCCGTCATCGCGGTCCGCAGTGCCTGGTAGGCCACCAGCAGTGCCCAGACCTCCTGCTCGACACCGGCCGGGGTGCGGGCCCGCAGGACCCGCCCGCCCAGGATCGTGGACTTCAGCTCCGCGTAGGCCGTCTCGATCTCCCAGCGCTCGTGGTAGAGCCGGACGAGTTCGCCGGCCGGGTGGGTGGCGGGGTCGGTGAGGGTGGTCAGGAGCCGGTAGTGGCCGGTGCGTGTGCCCTGAGCGGTGCGGATGGTGATCTCGGCGTTGATGACACGCATGGTCAGTGTTCCGATGCGGGTCAGTGTCGAGCCGTCGCGGCAGCGGGCCACCGTTGGCAGGCGCCGGTTGGCCTTGCAGCGCACGAGCAGATCGGCGCCGGTGGCGGCCATCTGGTTCAGCAGTGCGGCGGCGGCGAAGTTCCGGTCACCCAGCAGCAGCATCCCGGCCCGAAGGTCCACTGCCAGCCGGCGGGCGTACTCCAGCTCGCCGGTCGCGGCTGAACCGAATACGGCCCCGATCACCGAGCGTGTCCCGCAGGCCACCAGCGCGGCCAGACGCAGTTGCGGATAGCCCGAGGTCCCGTTGCCGAGCCGCTGGCGGGCGAACACCGCAAGGTTGGCGGGACAGTCCGGGACCGGCAGCAGGGTGCCGTCGACCGCGACGATTCTCAGACCCCGCCACCGCCCGGCGGCAGCGGTCGTGGCCGCGGGTCCCCTCACCAGGTCAAACAGTGCCTTCATCGGTGCCGGGCCCAGCCGCTGCCGCGCTTGGCGAAGAGCGCTGCCGCTGGGCCGAACCGTTGCCAGGCCCGACAGCCCGGCACGCAACCGGTCGAAGACCTGCCGGTAGCCCAGCCCGCTGAAGAGCGCTCCGGCCAGCAGCAGGTAGACCGTGACCCGCGCCGGCAGCAGACGGATCCTGCGCTGGACCGTTCCGGTCGCCGCCAGCACCTCGTCGACCATCTCGAACGGGATGATCCGGGTCAGCTCACCGATATGCCCCGGCGCGAACACCCCGGCCGCTACCCCGACCGTCCTGGTTATGGCAGCCTGTTCCAACAGCGGAGCTCCTGTGGTGAGGATGTCTTGGAGGACAAACCTCTTCTACAGCAGCTCCGCTGCCTCGTTCACCGGCCTTGACGAACAGCCTCCGCCCTTAACTGAACGGCGTTG
>NZ_JBHJUW010000343.1:0-1551 GCF_042268205.1 Streptomyces sp. NPDC056160 | reverse complement strand
TGAATCGCCCCGGGTTTGATGGAGACATCGAAGACCCGGAAGGATGTCCCGTACTGGGGCTGGGGCGACCTTCCGGATCAGTACGGACGTCGGTGGGATGGTGACGACGGCGAGTCGCGCATGCCGAAGCGGCCGGCCCGCGGGCTCAGCGATCTGCCGCCGATCCTGCCGTGGTGGGGTGAGTAGCGCCGCGGGTGATCACCCTGGAGCTGGTGTGCTCGTGCTCGCGGGAGGCTGGATTGGCCGGGACGGCCGAATGGGTGTCAGTGGTGTGTGCGAGGCTTCGGTCATGCGTAACGACCTTCCTCTGACAGTCATCGGGAATCTCGTGGACGATCCGGAGTTGCGGTTCACCGCTGCCGGGGTGGCGGTGGCCCGTTTCACGGTGGCCTCGACTCCCCGGACGTTCGACCGGGACGCGAATACCTGGCGGGACGGGGAGCCGACGTTCATGGACTGCAGCTGCTGGCGGCAGCTCGCGGAGAACGTGGCCGGGTCTCTGTCGAAGGGGGCCAGGGTGGTGGTCGCTGGACGGCTGCGTACCGACCGGTGGGAGAACCAAGAAGGGGAGAAGCGTTCACGGATGGTGCTGGACGTCGACGACGTGGGGGCGTCGATGACGTTCGCGACCGTGGCGATCACCCGCACCGCCCGCCCGGTTCCGCCTCGTGAGACTGCGCCGGATGATCCCTGGGCGTCCGCCAGTCCCGTCCGTCCGGCTGCACCCGTCGCCAGCCCGGACGGCACCCCTGGCGAGGAGCCTCCCTTCTGATGCCGGTCGTCCCCACCCCCGCAGTGTCCCCGGCGGACGGCACCGGAGACCTGGAGATGGCCGCGGCAGCCGTGACCGCAGCGCAGCAGGCACTGCAGGCCGCACGCCGGGACCTGTCGGCAGCGATCCACACCGCCCGGCACGCCGGGCGGTCCGTCCAGCACATCGCCGCCCGCACCGGACTCGACCCGGTCACAGTGCGCAACATCCTGGCCGTCACCCCGGCAAAGACACCGGACAGCTCCTCCTCCGTCCTCCCGGGTTGACGCGATGCCGCCGACGCCGTCGGCGGCATCTTCGGGGTTCGCGCACCTGACAGTCCGACGTCCCCTTACCATCCGCTGCATGCTGGATCCCGAGCTGCTGGAGTCGATCACCGCCCGTCGTGCGGAACTGGACAACCTCGAAGCACAGCTGACCGAGCATCTGGCCGAGGTGCGATCCGAGCGGGACGAACTCGCCGTCGCCGAAAGAGTCCTCGAGCGAGTGAGCGAAGAGATCGCGGGCGAGCGTGCCTCAGCCTCCCCGGCCCCCGGCCAGGTGGCCGGACGGGCCGTGATGCTCGTCCCGCCCCGCGGCCCGGACACACAGGAGACCATGCTCCCGCCGGTCTACCAGCGCATCCTCACCGTCGTGCGCCAAGCCGGCGGACCGGTCACGGCCCGGCAAGTCGGCGAGACGCTGGGAGTAGACGTCAGCGTGAAGTCCAAACTGGAACCGCTGCGGGGCAAACTGATCAGACTCACCGACCGCGGCTGGCTGCGCAAACAACCCGACGG
>NZ_JBHJUW010000342.1:0-1571 GCF_042268205.1 Streptomyces sp. NPDC056160 | reverse complement strand
GGCTGCGCCTCGGGCTCCGCGTCCACGGCCCCGGCGGCGCCACCGTCCGCCGGCTCCGCGAGCGCGGTGGCCTCGGCGGGTGCCGCGCTCGCCGAGGTGATCTCGGCGGGTGCCTCGGAGGCGGCGACCGGCGGGCCCGCCGGTCGCGACGCGGCCCGGCGCCGACGACGCGGCGGCAGGGTGTCGCTGGGGGTGTTCAGTTCTTCGGAACCCTGGGTGGGTTCGGTCGGTTCAAGCATGCGGGCGAATCTCCCGTCAGGCTCCCGGGCGCCGCGCCTGGTCCGGTACCGATCGCAGGGATCGGCACCGTTGACGTCCGCGGCCTCGCGGTTGCGCGATGGCCGCCGTCCGGGGCGCGGGCGCCGCACGGGAGCACTCTGTGTCCTGTCTCGCCGGTTCCGTACGCCTTGTCGGTACGGCCTGGCGAAAGTCTTCTGGTCGGTGCGCTGCCCGACCCAGGTGGCTCCCGAGTACGAGGGCGGCGCTTCGACGTCCGTCCCTACGGAACCTTCCCTAAGCCGGCGCCTTCGCGGCGGCGGAGTCGGCGGCCCCTGGTGAAATGGCCGGGGCGGCCGGGTCTGCCTCGCGGTCGGGCGCGAGCGGGTCGGTCACCGTGCCGGTCTCTTCATCGAGCAGCCCCTGCGCCAGCCTGGTCACCGCTGCGGGGACCGGCGGCGCCAGGTCGGCCACGGCGCGGAGACCGGACAGGACGTCGTCGGGTCGTACGGCAGGCGTCACGTGCCGAACAACCAGCCGCAGTATCGCACAGGGCTGGTCGCGCGGCCGATCGGCCGCCGCACCAGGCGTTTCCACGCAGCCCAGACCCACGACCGCGGGACGGGCGTCGAAGGTGCGCACACCGTTCTTGGTCCGGCGCTGTACCTCGACGCTCCCGGCGCCGTTGAAGGCCGCGACCGCACGGTCCGCCTCGGCCGGGTCCACGCCGTCCAGCCGCAGCTCCCACACGGAAGCCGTCAACCGGTCGGCGAGCCCCGACGTGCGGGCCTCGACCGCCTCGACGATGTCCAGCCCGGCGGGCATCGACTCGTCGAGGAGGACGCGCAGCCGCTCCGGGTCGCGGGACGCGGTGAGCGAGATCTCCAGGTACTCCGCCTCACTGCCCGTGCCGGTGGGTGCGGCATTGGCGTAGGACACCTTGGGGTGCGGAGTGAACCCCGCCGAGTACGCCATCGGCACCTCGGCGCGGCGCAGCGCACGCTCGAAGGCGCGCTGGAAGTCACGGTGGCTGGTGAACCGGAGGCGGCCGCGCTTGGTGTAGCGCAGTCGGATGCGCTGCACCGCGGGTGCGGGCGGCGGGCCTTCGGGCTGTCGCTTGCCCAGTGTCGTTCAGTCCTTCGTGAGAGCGGTCCTACTGCTGTCAAGAGTACGTGTCCCCCGGCCGGGAGGTTCCCGCCGGGCCACCGGCGGCGCTCACCGCGGCTCCCCGGACCGCGTCCTTCGCGCCTCCGCCCCGCGCACGGGCTCCACGGACATCCACCACAAGAGGGTTTCCGGAATCCGCCCGACCACGCCCCGGACGTCGGCAGCGGGCCGGTCCGCCACTTCGGTGG
>NZ_JBHJUW010000341.1:0-1602 GCF_042268205.1 Streptomyces sp. NPDC056160 | reverse complement strand
ACGGCGTGCCGTCGGCCTCGGGGAACACCGTCCGCAGACTCTCGTGCCGGGCCACCACGTCACCGAGGGCGGCCCGCAACGCGTCACGGTCCAACTCGCCGTTAAGGGACAGAGTCAGTGGGATGTTGTAGGTGGCGCTCGGCCCCTCCAACTTGTGCAGGAACCACAGCCGCCGCTGGGCGAACGACAGGGGTACGGCGTCGGGCAGTTGCTGCTTGGTCAAGGCGAGCCGTGCGGGCCCGGCGGTGTCGAGCCGGGCCGCGACCGCGCCCGCGGTCCGTGCCTCGAAGAGCGTGCGCAGGCCGATCTCGACGCTGAAGGCGGCCCGGATGCGGGCGATCAGCCGTGTGGCCAGCAGCGAGTGGCCGCCGAGCTCGAAGAAGTCGTCGTCCACGCCGACGCGGGGCAGCCCCAGCACCTGTGCGAACAGATCGCAGATGATCTGCTCCTGCGGCGTGCGTGCCTCCTGTCCGGATCCGGTCGGCGCGAAGTCCGGCGCGGGCAGTGCGGCGCGGTCCAGCTTGCCGTTGGCCGTCAGCGGCAGGCTGTCCAGGAGTGCGACGGCCGAGGGCACCATGTGTTCGGGCAGCCGCTCGCGCACGAACTCCCGTGCCTCTTCCGGCCGTAGGGCTTCCCGGGCCACCACATAGGCCACCAGCCGAGTCCTGCCGGGCTGGTCCTCGCGGACGACTACGGCGGCCTGGGTGATGTGTGGGTGCTCGGTGAGGACGTTCTCGATCTCGCCGGGTTCGATACGGAAACCGCGGATCTTGACCTGGTGGTCGACGCGGCCGACGAACTCCAGCTCGCCGCCCTGGTTCCACCGCACCAGGTCACCGGTGCGGTACATACGCGTGCCCGGCTCGGATGCGTACGGGTCCGCCACGAACCGCTCGGCCGTCAGGCCGGGCCTGCCCAGATAGCCGCGGGCGACACCGGATCCCGCGATGTACAGCTCCCCCACCACACCGGGTGCCACCAACTCCAGCCCCGAGCCCAGGACGTAGGCACGGGTGTTGGCGATCGGCCGGCCGATCGGCGCGGTGAGCGGCCAGCTGTCGGGGTCGCCGCTCAGGGTGTGGGCCGTGACCACGTGGGTCTCGGTGGGGCCGTAATGGTTGTGCAGCACGCGTTCTGGTGCCGAGGTGTGGAACTCACGGACGATGTGGCTCAGCACAAGGGCCTCGCCGGCCTGCGCGATGGTCCGTAGCCGGGGCAGCGCGCGTCCCTGCTCGACGGCTGCCTCGGCGACGGCTTCCAGGACGAGGTTGGGCGCGAACAGTTCCTCTACTTCGTGCTCGTCCAGCCACTCGACGAATCGGGCCGCGTCCCGCCGGACGTCCTCGTCCGGGATCACCAGGGTCTTGCCGAACATCAGGGCCGACAGCATCTCCTGTGCGGAGACGTCGAAGCTGATGGCCGTGAACTGCGCGATCCTTGTACCGGGTGCGCCGCCGATCGTCTCGTGGTGCCACTCCAGCAGGTTCACCAGCGCGCCGGCGGGCATGACGACGCCTTTGGGTCGGCCGGTGGAGCCGGAGGTGTAGATGACGTACGCGGGATGATCGGGCGCGAGTGCGGTGACCGGATTGTCCGACGGCT
>NZ_JBHJUW010000340.1:0-1609 GCF_042268205.1 Streptomyces sp. NPDC056160 | reverse complement strand
CCCTTGGCGAGCCCGGAGGACTCCACCACGTGCTTCTGCCGGACCGAACCGCCCGCTGTGCGAACGGCGGTGAGGACCGCCGTGTCGGCACCATTCAGCGAAGCCGCGGCCGACTCCTCGCGGGGGCCGGGCACGTCCGTGTCCTTCACCAGGGCGAGGGTCGGGCGACCGGTCGCGACCGGGGCCGCGTGCGCGGGGGCGGCCACCCCGCGCCGCCATGGCGTCCGTTCCGGGAGTCCGGTCACCAGCTCGTCGGCCGACGCGTCCCACACCGCCACGGGCGACTGGTCCATCTCCCGGCCGGTGCCCCGGACGTAGGCCAGCCCCGGGCCGGGGAGCATGTGGTTCTGCCAGCCCTTGCCCATGACCTGCTGGGTCTCCGTCTGCCCGGCCGTCTGGAGCGTGACCCGCACCGACATGTTGCCGATGATCTGGCTGGGGATGCCGTCGCCCACGGTCGGCTTCTGCGTGCACCACAGGAGATCCACCAGCCGTGACCGGCCCTGACGGGCGATCTGCTCCGCCCCCGGGATGATCGGGGTGGCCTTGGAGTCCATGCTCATCAGGTCCGCCCCCTCGTCCACCAGGACCACCAGCCGGGGCCGTTCCGGCGTGGCCACCCAGGTGGCGATCTTCCGGGCCCGCATCTCGTCCCGGCGGGCCAGCATCTCCGCCACCAGCTCCGCGACGACCTCCGCGATGTCCTCGGGGTCGATGGCCTCCCGGGCGCAGTGCGCCCACAACCCGGATTCCTCCCCCTTGGCGTCGATGTAGACCACGGCCGTCAGCGGGTCGAGGGCGTAGGGCGCGAGGATCGCCCGCAACAGCACGCTCTTTCCCGCACCCGACGTACCGGCGATCAGCTTCCGCCCGTGGGGGAGCGTGACCACCTCACCCGTGGCTGTGTCCAGACCGATGCCCGCACGCTCCGGGGTCCACAGCAGCGACGCCCCGTCGATCGCTGACCGCGTGCCGAGCAGGAGCACCGCCCAACCCCCGCTGTCGCCCTCCGCAATGCGGAGCTGAAGATCGGTCCGGCACCCAAGCAGGGCCCGGATCTGCCGCTCCATCGCCGCCAACTTCGGCACGTCCCACGTGCCGTCGAGCCGCACAGCGCACGTGATGCCCGCCTGCCCGAGCTGGGGCGTGCCTGTCACCGTGCCGCCCAGTCCGCGATCCGATGCGTGCTCGACCCAGTACGACGGGTCCAGCCGCTCCAGCAGGCGCCGTTCATCGTCCGTCGCACCATCGTCCACGGTCACCGTGACCGACCGGCGGCCCAGCCACAGCGAGCCGACGTGCGCGGCCACCAGGCCGACCGACACCGCCCCGGGCCACATCGCCCAGTCCGCCGCCGGGTACTGCGTGCGCGCTGCCTTCAGGTCAGTCCGGGCCGTGCTCCGGCCCTTCCGCGCGGCCTTGTCCGCAGTCCGAGCCGCCCGCCGCTGAACAGCCAACGGGTTCTTGGTGTCCTTGCGCGCGGCCGTCCGTGCCGTCTTGGCGCGGGCCGCCAGAGACCGGGCCGACGTGTAGTTCTTCTGAGCGTCCATTAGCGCCTTGAGGTGTTCCGGCGTCCGCAGCTTCCGACGCCGATCCGCCTCTCCGTCCC
>NZ_JBHJUW010000339.1:0-1616 GCF_042268205.1 Streptomyces sp. NPDC056160 | reverse complement strand
AGGACCCTCAGCAAGTCCTACCGTTGCAGGTCAAGAGCACTTTCTGCGTTTCTGATCAACCACTGGACAGGCCATCTCGTGAAAGCGCGAGGCTAGGCAGTGTCGTTGGGGAAGTGCGCCAGCGGTTGTGGGGTGCGATGCCTGGTCCGAAGCCGTCGTCGCTGGAGTGGTCCGATCACGAACGCAGGGTGCCGCGGGGGTGGTTGCCCAAGCCGAGGGCGTCTTGGGCACTGGAACTGCGGGCAAGGCACCGCGACAGCGAAGAACGCCACCACCGCCACCACCCACCACAGCGCTGCCACGCCACCCCCATTCGACTCCTGCAACTCACCTGGAATTCAGCATGATTGCACGCGCCGGCCTCGAACCTGCGCCAGTGTCCGCCGACGGAGTCGGTGGGCCCTGGCGCCTTCCGGAGCCGATGGCGGGCAGGCGAGCGGCCCGCCTGTCGCGTCGGGTGGGCGCCGGGTTGCACTGCCCGGGGCGCTCATGTTGTCGTCGGAACGGTGGAAGGTCGCTGGTCAGCCCCGGGTCGGGCGAAAGCGAAGTCGTGGGTGCCTTCCGAGCAGTCCGTGCGGGTCCAGCTCGCACCGCGGCATCGCGACGTCCAGGAGGTGTCGCACTGGTCGGAGACCGCCTCGCGGACGTCGCGATGCTGCGGGGCCTTGCCGGGCTCGTGGACGGTCCGCGATCGACAGAGTGCTTCGTCCGAGAAGCCCCCGGCTTCAGCAGGGACAAGGACCTCGACAATCCTCGTTCTCGCCGGCCAGAGGCCTCCTACTGGTTACCTGACCATCTGCCGGACAGCCCGCCTCATCGGGCCCGAGGCCGGAGCCGGACGGCCACCCGGCACTGAAGCCCTGCAAGCACGCACCCGCGGAAGCTGATCACGGTTGCTCAGCAGAAGCAGCGGGCGCCGTACGGCGCGCGCCGGGCCGGCCGTCACGCTGCAAAGCACCGGCAACGGCCGCCGGTGCCGCCCGCTACGACAAGTCACCTGAAAGCTACTGCGTCGGGCGCCACGTACGCTCCGCAATGATCTCGATCGACGACCTCCTGAAGACCGCTGGCTGATCACGACATCACAGGGCAATACACCTGGTGCCTCTGGGAGAGATGGTGCCGGTGTCGTGAACTGAGGACTGTTCGAAGGCTCTGCGGGCACGGGTTGACATGACATGGCTGGGCCGACCCGCGGTCCGGCCCCTCACGTGAGGAGAGATGTATGAAGTCGTGGCGTAAGCGAATGACCTACAGTTGCGCTGCCGTTGCCGCTGCGGTCGCGATTCCGCTGACGGCTGGTTCCGCCTCCGCCGCCAGCTGGCACGACGTCGCCGGCGGCCCCGAGATGTACCCCGACATGGCCGCGTGCCAGGCGGACATCCCCGAGGCGAAGAAGCACTACCAGGACGCCACTTGCGTCGACAATAACGGGCGTATCTCTCTCTGGGCGCTCTACTGATCCCGTAGCCGGCCGCACCCCGCCGGGGTTCCTCCCTCCGGCGGCACCGCCGGCCGATCGGGGGGGTGCCTCTATGTGTTTCGGCAAGGCGCCCAGGCTTGGTTTGGGGTGGTTTGGCTTGCTGTGGTCATGCGGCGAGGTCGACGTCCTCGGG
>NZ_JBHJUW010000338.1:0-1624 GCF_042268205.1 Streptomyces sp. NPDC056160 | reverse complement strand
AGCTACCTCGCCGGACTCCACCTCCGGGCCTCCGTGATCTGGATCAAGGACCTCACACGAGCGGCCCCTTGATCACAACCGAATACGCTCCCTAGATGCAGGCAGGTTCGGGCCGGACACTGAAGACGGAGCTGACCGGGACATCGCGCGTGGGCCTGCTGCGCACGACGTATCCGGCGGGTGCGGGCACCAACTTCGTTGTGCAGGCGACCCGTTCGCGCATCACCGGCCATGTGCACGTGGACCCTGCCCCCCCGCGAGATCACCGGCTACAACCCCGACCGTCAGGACAGCAACCTCGGCCCGTTCAAGGCCTCCCGCTTCAAGGGCTACTTCGTCGCCCGCTTCGACACCGCCTTCGACAGCTACGGCACCGCCACCGGTGCGGCACTGCACGAGGGCCAGCACGACCGCACCGACGGCGACCTGACCGCCCGGACCCAGTTCCGCAGGGTTTCGGGGTTGATGCCTAGATCGGCAGCGACCTGCCGGATCGTCGCCCCGGGCCGCGACTGGTACAGCGCGACCGCGTCCGCCTTGAACTGCGGCGGATAGTTCTTCATGACCACGAGATGTCCGTTCTCAGATCCTCGGGATGCAGTGTCTCGTTTGTCCAGGATCAAGGGTCAAGGCCTCGTGAATCGTCGATAACGAATCGTTGCGTGCGTCGTGAGCAGGTCGGCGACGGCGTTCAGGCAGGCAAAACCCAGCTCAGAGGACATGCCGTGCGGGTTGCCGAGTACGCCGTTGGACGCGACAGCCTTGACGCCGTCGGTGAATACGCGGGCGAGCAGTTCGTCGTTCATTGACCCAGTGAAGCCGGCGATAGCACGATCGTTCCTCACGACGTCCGGCTGAACGGCGAGCATGATTGAGCTTTCGGCGATGTCGGCATGGCCTCCGACATGGCAGGCGAGGCCGGCGACGCGTTGAGCCGCGTCGCGCCATGCCTGGAGGACCGCTGCTGAGTCGGAGAACGCGATGATGTCCAGGTCGGCAGAAAGCCGTGGGGCGAGGTTCGCCTCGATCTCACTGAGCAACGGGTAGTTGCCGATGTGCGCCGAGAAGATCAGCACACGCTGGAAGCCGTGCGCGGCAAGGCTTGTGCAGCAGTCGGCGACGATCGCCTCGAGCGTTTCGGGCTGCAGTGAGAGCGTTCCGGCGAAGCCGAGGTGGTGCGCGGAGCAGCCGATCCGCACCGTCGGCAGCACGAGCGCGTCACCAAGCCGCTCGGCGACAAGGACGCCCAGGCGGTCGGCGTGATCGCTGTCGACCGACAGTGGCAGGTGCGCGCCGTGCTGCTCTGTGGCTCCCAACGGCAGGACTGCCGTACGCATGCCGCTCGCAATGGCATCCGCGATGTCGGGCGAGGTCAAACGCTCGATCCGCAGCTCGCTCACGTGTGGTCACTCCTCCTGACGGGCAGGCCCAGACAGCCTCATTGTTATCGGCATCTAACGCTGCTTGGGCTCTAGCGGGACCTTGACCAGGGCTGAACTACGCCTTACGTTATCGACGAATAACATTCGACGGAAGGGCTGTCATGGACTTCATCCTCATGACTGAGGGGGACACCCCAGTCGGGCTCACGCATGAGCACCGCTATCGGGAGCTGATCGAGGAG
>NZ_JBHJUW010000336.1:0-1699 GCF_042268205.1 Streptomyces sp. NPDC056160 | reverse complement strand
GTTCCGCAACGCTACAAACCAGCGCCTACGCACACGCTGCGTCACCACCCGCCGAGCCCGCGGACACCTCCGCACCGCTCAACTTTGAAGACCCGACAAAGGCGCTCGCGGCCAACCAGGGGCTGTACAACGGGTTCCTCGCCGCCGGGCTGGTGTGGGGCGCCGTGGCGTCCGGCCCAGCGGGGTTCCAGGCGAAGGTGTTCTTCCTGATGTGTGTGGCCGTGGCCGGTGTGTACGGCGCCGCCACGGCCGTCCGGAAGATCCTCTTCGTGCAGACCGTTCCGGCACTGACCGGTCTGGCGCTGGTGCTGGCCGCCCGCTGAGCGGGGCCCGAGAGCGCGCACTGATACGAGACGGATACCTGACCGAGCGCTGGCCGATGGCGGCTCGCGCGGCGGTCGCGGCCCGGGATCCCGAGAGTGGTGGCCGCCGTACGTGCCCGTGCGGCGTACCCGGGTCCCGGAGGTCGTCCCACCCATGTCATCCGCCACTGTTCCCCCGGCGCGCCAAAGACGCGCCCTGCGCGGCGGCGCCCTGGCCGCCTCGGCCCTCGCACTGACCGGTTTGCTGCTGCCCACGGCGTCCGCCGCGCCGGGGACCGGGCAACGCCTGGACTGGCGCCTGTGCTCGTCGGTCGCCGAGGACTGGCCCGTACCGGGTGACAGACGGACCGAGTGCGCGGAGCTGACCGTCCCGTTGGACTACGCGAAACCGCGGGGCCGCACCATCACCGTCGCGGTGAGCCGGATCAGGGCCACCGGACCGCACCCGGAGGAACCGCTGGTGTTCGGTGCCGGCGGCCCCGGGACGGCGAACGCGGCGACGCTGCCGGGCCTTCTCAGCTCCGGGCTGGGGACGCTCAACATCGAGCACGACCTCATCGGCATGGACGAGCGCGGCACCGGCTACAGCCCGGAGATCTCGTGCGACTTCCGCGGGGGAGCGGAGCCGCCGGTGACCGCGAGCCAGAAGGAACGGGCCGAGACCGCCTTCGACGACCAGGCCGAGTTCAACCGGCGGTGCACGGCGGTCGATCCGGAATTCGTGCGCGGGCTCACCCCGGAGAACATCGCGCGGGACATCGACTCCCTGCGGGACGCGCTCGGTGCCGAGAAGATCGACTTCTTCGGAGAGTCCTTCGACACGGCGACCGGCCTGGCCTACCGGTCCCTCTTCGACGACCGGGTCAAGCGCATGTGGCTGGACTCCTCGATGCCGCCGGTGTTCGACCACTCCGCCATGGACGGCACCATCGAGGCCCTCGCCGAGCGCAACTTCGCGGACTACACCCGGTGGCTTGCGGAGCACGACTACGAATACCATCTGGGCACCCGCAAGGCCGCCGTCGCGGCCAGGCTCACCGCCCTGCGCGCGGAACTGGACCGCGAACCCCGCATCGCCGGCGGCCTGCGCCTGGACGGCGAGTGGGCGGCCGGTCTCCTCGGCAGCACCCCCGACGCGTGGGTGACGGCGGCGAACGACCTGGTCACCGTGATCGACGGCGGCATCCCCGGCTCCGCCCGCAGCGCCACGAAGACCGTCCGGCGCCGGTACGGTCTCGGCGACCCGCTCGACGGACTGAACGCCCTGCAGTACAACGCCATGGATGGTGTCCTGCCGAGTGGTGTAGCAGCGATCTCCGCGTAGCCCCTGGTCAAGAGGCAGCCATCGCGCAACTCTCCGAGTGGAGAAGCTCGTT
>NZ_JBHJUW010000335.1:0-1703 GCF_042268205.1 Streptomyces sp. NPDC056160 | reverse complement strand
CCTACATCCAGGGCCGACAACCACCCCACCCATCACAGACCGTGACGGGCAGTCAGCGGCCACCGACCTTGCACCGCTCAACTTCGAAGACCCCCTTTGTCTCGGGGGCGAACCCGGCCGTGGTCCCGAAGACGGCCCGGGCCCTGGGTCCGGTCCACAGGAACATCTCGAGGACCAGGATGCAGCAGTGGAGCGCGGCGATGAGCAGGACCACGACGGTTGCGATGATCGACATGGACGAAAGCGTCACACATGACACACGTACCTGGAACACACGGGTACCGGGGAACACGACCGCCGCCGCTCGGTCGCCCCTGCGGCTGCCGCGCACGGCAGTCGCAGGGGCCTGGGTGGGAAGCCTCCCGGAGGCCTGCCGGGGGCCGGTCAGCCGCCGATGCCGACGAGTGTGCCGGTGCCGTCCGGGTACTCCACGTACGCGGTGGCCGGGGTCCTCGTCACACCTGCCCAGTGGCCGGTGACCGTGATCGGCCGCAGCGGTGTCGTGGCGGGACTCGCCGGCGACACGGTGAACGTGCCCGTCGTGGGCGAGTCCGCTGCCACGAGGTTGGTCTGGAGGGTGAACGGCGTGGCCGTCGTACCGGCGTGGTAGTCCCCGGCCAGCACGAAGACGGTGTACCGGCCCGGTTCCAGCCCCTTGAGAGTGACGTGCTGCCGGTGCTCCGATCCGGCGCTCTCGGCCACGATCGTCCAGGGCTGCCCGTCCGTCGGGGTGTTCAGTACGTACAGCGCGACGCCCGAGTCGGGGGTGTCCGTGGTGGCGAGCACCTCACCCGCCTTGGTCCCCTCGGGGATCGTGATGGCGTACTCCTGCGCGCCGCCCGTCGCCATGTCGACTTCGCCCTGCACGGCGGGGCCCGCGACCGGGGCGTGGGCGGTGAGCGTCAGCTTCTCGGTGCCGGGAGTCAGCGAGTAGGAGACGCTTCCCTCGCTCCCCGGCCCCGCCGCGACCCGGTCGGGGGCCTCCACCATCTGCGGGGTGACGACGATCGGGCTGCGTACGGAGACGTGACCGCTGCCGGTCCAGGTCAGATGCCCGGTGACGGGGGTGCCGGAGGGCTCTGTGGTCCGGGTCAGCTCGATGGCGACCGTGGCCTTCTGTCCCGCGCGGGTGAACCGCAGCGTGGAGGGCTTCACCTCGACACGGAAGCCGGGCAGGTCGACCCCGGCCCGGTACACGCCCGGACGGGTCGCGGTCAGCGTGCAGGTGAGGGTGCGCGATCCCAGCAGCCGGTCCACGGAGAGGGACGGGTAGTTCAGGTCGCTGGGTGCGACGGGGGCCGTGCCGGTTCCGGTGTCGATGCCGAGCCCCTCCTCGTACGCGAGCCAGTCACGGTCGGACGAGTCGTACACCAGGCCGGGGTCGAGCATCGCGGCGGGATCGACCTCGCCCGAACCCTGCGCGTACACGTCCGTGCTGGTGCCGCCAGACGCGGACCTGGTGTCCACGGCGGTCGTCATCATGGCGGACTTCACCGCCATCGGGGACCACTTGGGATGCACGCCGAAGTAGAGCGCCGCGAGGCCGGAGATCTGGGGCGCCGCCATCGACGTACCGGTCATGAAGTCGAAGTCGTGGCCGAAGTTGCCGGGGGGTGCCTCTATGTGTTTCGGCAAGGCGCCCAGGCTTGGTTTGGGGTGGTTTGGCTTGCTGTGGTCATGCGGCGAGGTCGACGTCCTCGGGG
>NZ_JBHJUW010000334.1:0-1703 GCF_042268205.1 Streptomyces sp. NPDC056160 | reverse complement strand
TTCCGCAACGCTACGAACCAGCGCCTACGCACACGCTGCGTCACCACCCGCCGAGCCCGCGGACACCTCCGCACCGCTCAACTTTGAAGACCCCGCAACGCCGGACCACTTCAGGGACGGGATGTCTGCGTAACGTGGTTGCCGGCGTGTGGTGCCGCAGGGACGGCCGGGAGTTGGGGACACAAGAGGCGAGGGGCACGCGCACATGGTCGACACGACCGCGATAGATCTCTTCCTCGGCCTGGACCTGGGCAAGGAGTTCCACCACGCCCACGGCCGGACCGCGGACGGCAGAACCGTGCACGACAAGCGGCTGCCCAACACCGAGCCGAAGCTGATGGAGCTGTTCAGCAAGCTGGTGGCGAAGTTCGGCACCGTTCTGGTGATCGTGGACCAGGTCGCCAACATCGGCGCGCTGCCGTTGACGGTGGCCCGCGCGGCGGGCTGCCGGGTGGCCTACCTGCCCGGGCTGTCGATGCGCCGCGCCGCGGACCTGCATCCGGGCGAGGCCAAGACCGACGCGCGCGACGCGTTCGTGATCGCCGAGACCGCCCGGACCATGCCGCACACCCTTCGCGCGGTGGACCGTGACGACGAGGTGCTGGCCGAGCTGACCATGCTCACCGGCTACGACAACGACCTGGCCGGCGAGGTCAACCGCGCCACCAACCGGCTGCGCGGCCTGCTCTCCCAGATCCACCCCTCGCTCGAGCGCGTGCTCGGCCCACGCCTGGCCTACCCCTATGTCCAGGCCCTCCTCCAACGGCACGGCTCCCCGGCGAGACTGAGGAAACTGGGCCGGGCCCGCTGCGAGGCCCTGCTCAAGGCACACGGCTCGCGCAAGGCCCACCACCTCACCACCGAGATCTTCGACGCGCTCGCCGAGCAGACCCTCGTCGTTCCCGGCACCGAGGCGTCCGCGCTGATCGTGCCCGGTCTGGCCGCCCAGCTCGCCGCCGCCCACGCCCAGCGACAGGCCACCGAGCAGGAGATCGCCGCCCTGCTGGAGGCCCTCCCTCTTTTCCACCTCCTGACGTCCCTGCCCGGCATGGGCGTCAGGACCACGGCCGCCGTGATCGTCGCCATCGGCGACGGCAGCGGCTTCCCCACCGCCGGACACCTCGCCTCCTACGCCGGACTCGCCCCCGCGACGAAGTCCTCGGGGACCTCCATCCGCGGCGAGCACGCACCCCATCGCGGCAACCGGCTCCTCAAACGGGCCCTGTTCCAGGCCGCGTTCGCCGCGATCGGCTGCAAGAGCGACCTGTCCTCGCGGGTCTACTACGACCGCCAGCGCACCCGCGGCAAGACCCGCCGAGGAGCCGAGGGGAGTCTCACCCCTCGGCTCTCACAGATCCGTGTGTAACAGTCTCCCGTTACACGGCTCTTGCCGTTCTGATCACCAACCTGACGCGGCCACCGTCGTGCAGCGCCAATGCGTGAACATGCGGGGATACCGCTGAGCGATCTCCCGCACCTTCGCAAGGGCCTTCCGCAGCGGCGCGAGCCGTTCGTACTTCTGGCGGATCCAACGCACCAAGTAGGCATTGATGCGCTTCCAGAAACGGGTCAACTCGCTCGGCCTGAACCGGCCGTAGTAGTTGATCCACCCCGCCACCACAGGATTGATCCTGCGGGCGAGGTCGGTGAAGGACAGATCCGAGCGCGTGTGCAGGTGCCAGGACCGCACCTCGCCGCTGATC
>NZ_JBHJUW010000333.1:0-1711 GCF_042268205.1 Streptomyces sp. NPDC056160 | reverse complement strand
GACCCGCCGCGCCGGGAGTACCGGGCGGCACGGGCGGTGTGGGCGGGTACGCGCCGACGCAACTCGTCTCCTCGCTGGGCCCGGAGGGCCCCGGCGGCCCCGGCGCCCCGCAGCCGCCGGGCGCTCCTGACGCCCCCGCCGCTCCTGGCACTCCCGCGGCTCCCGGCGTTCCGGGTGCGCCCGGTGGTACGCCCCCGGGTGGCGTCCACCACGCCGCCACGATGCTCGCCGACCCCGGCCGCGCCGGTGGCGGTGTCCCGCAGCCGCCGGGTGCCCCGAGCGCACCCCCGCCGCCGCCTGCTCCGGGTGCCCCCGGCGTTCCGCAACCGCCTGGCGCCCCGGGCGCCCCGGGTGTGCCCGGGGCGGGGCAGGGGGGCGTGCACCAGGCGGCGACCATGCTCGCCCCGCCCTCGTCCGGCGGCCCCGGCGTGCCTCCGCCGCCGGCTCCGCCCGCGCCCCCGGGCGCTCCCGGCATGCCCCCGGGCGTCCCGCAGCCCCCGGCCCCCGGCGCGATGCCGCCACCCGGCGCGATGCCGCCACCTGGCGCGATGCCGCCCCCCGGTCGGCCGCCGGCGCCCGGCCGGCCCCTGCCGGGCCAGCCCATGCCCGGGCAGCAGCCGCCCGCCTACGGTTACCCGCAGCAGGCGCAGCCGACCGTCGGCCCGGGCTACCAGGCCGTGTTGCGCTACCGCGCGCAGGACGGCTCCGAGCAGCAGCTCATCCGGCGTTCGGCGCCGGGCACGCCGCACCCGGAGTGGCAGATCTTCCACGAGCTGCGCGCCATGAACGTGCCGCCGGACCAGGTGCTGGAGCTGCACACGGAGCTGGAGTCGTGCCAGTTGCCGGGCGCGTACTGCGCGCGGATGCTCCGTGAGCAGTGGCCGCAGGCGCGGATCACGTCGATCGCGCCGTACGGCACCGACCACGCCAGCCGCCAGCAGGGCATGGGGCAACTCCTGGCGCATCAGGGCGAGTTGCACCAGGTCGCCGACGGTCCCGCCCGGCCGGCGCCGGTGCGCGCGCCGTTGCCGCCGGTGCAGGCGGTGCCGCCCGTTGCGCCGGAGGGGATCGCCCAGGAACTGGCGGCGGCCTTCGGCCCCGGTGTGTTCCGCTTCGAGCAGGCGGCGGTGTCCCGTCAGGGTGTGCCGCCGGTCGTGGCGCACACGCTGGTGGTGGCGGGCCTGCCGATGGACATGGGTCCCTTCTTCTGGGCGCAGGCCCAGCCGGGGCGCCCGGTGCCGACGCTGGCGGAGCTGGCGGCCGAGCGCGGGGTGCAGCCGGCGCCGGACGCGGGCTCGTACCTCGTCATGGGCAGCGACTTCGGCAAGGCGATCTGTGTCCAGTACGGCACGGCGAACATCGTGGCCGTGCCGGTGGAGGCGGGGCCCGGCGGTACGTCGGTGCCGCCGCAGTTCGTGAACACCGGGCTGCCGGAGTTCGCGCGCTGCATGGCGCTGCTCGGCCGGATGTGGCGCTTGCGCTACGGCCTGAACCAGGAGCAGGCGGGCCGCTGGACCGTCGACTTCCAGGCCCAGCTCGCCTCCCTCGACCCGGCGGCGCTCGGCTCGCCGGAGAGCTGGTGGTCGGTGCTGCTGGAGCAGATGTGGGACGGACTGCTGTGAGCCGCATGAGCTGTGAGCTGTGAGCTGTGAGCTGTGAGCGCCTGGGCGGCTGACGCCTGACGGAGCGCGGGGCCGGACCCGGTCGTGAG
>NZ_JBHJUW010000332.1:0-1728 GCF_042268205.1 Streptomyces sp. NPDC056160 | reverse complement strand
GCACCGGCGGCCCATCCTCACCCGCCAGCGGCCGGCCACTGCCCAGAACCTCCCGAACCTCCGCCAAACCCGCACGCACCGGCACAGGAACCGCCCCACGCCCCGCCCCCCCGGCCAGACCAGCATGCTCCCGCTGCACCCCGGCCCCCCCAGCCGCCTCCGGACCACCAGGGAAAACCGGGACATCCCGCGGAGGGAACGCAGCCGGAGACCAGCGCGGACCCACCCCGTCCACCAGCATCGCCCCCTCCCCTTCCCCGCCATGAACAGCCGACAGGGGCGACAGTCCGCCCGCGTGAACAGGTGACGGCGGATCCACCTCCATCCGCCCTACGGAACCGAAATCCGCACCCCAGGGCCCCGCAGAACCGGCGGTCTCGCTGTGGAGGGTGCCGGATTCCATACGGGCCATCAGATGGAGGAAATCCTCGCCCTCCGCCAAATCCACGAAGAAGTACCGCCCGTCCTCCCACACCTCCACCCGCACAGGCCACCCGTGATCCAGCAGGTACTCCTTGATGGGAAAACTGCGCCCGTCATCGAACCTGCCATCGTGCACCAGAGCTCTGACCTCTTCGACCACCTCCTCCCGCAGTGCCGCATCAGACCCGTCCGGATCATTGAAATACCGCTCCAGCCTCCCCACAACCACCCGCACATCAGCGACAAAAGCCCGTGCCATCACGTCGGACAATTCCTCACCCGGAGCAAGCTTAATGAAGAACGTGTCATCCTTTTCGATCACATCGAACCGCTCACTCAGATATGCGCGAAGCGGCCGATATTGCGTGTTGTTACGATTGAGGCCTTTTATCGTCATGCGGGAGAGGAGATCTATCACAGATTTTTGAGTCTCAGCGTCTGCATTTTCAGGGTTCCTGAAGTAAACTCGAAGTTCGGCTGCGCGATCGATCCATCTCCATCGCGAGTTCTTCTTCGTGAAGAGCCACCTGTTCCCGTCCAATTCTAGCTTCCCGTAGTGGCGCAGCAGATCAGCTGACCGCCGGGTGATGAAAACGCGCCCTTTAATGGTCATGTCGCGAACCTGGCGCCCGACATGCACCGTGGTCAGGCTGTTTTCGGGCGCGCCTTCGCCTGGTGCGCCTGGGTCATTCACCGGTATTTTCACAGTGTCATCTTCCGTGGGCAGGTAGTTGTGTGCTCGCTGGCCGGTTTCGGGGTGGCCGTTGAACCAAATTTCCACCGCTTTTTCGAATTTTAGTGCCTGTTTATTGCTGGATGGTGCGTAGATCTCATTACCGTGCGCCGATGAAAGCTGTCTTTTTCTGCTCGCGCCGGAACGATTCGCAACTTCGAGTATCCATTTATTATGCCGTTTCCTTAGCGCCCCGTACGACTCAAGCAGTTTTCCCGTACGTTCAGTCACTTCCCCTCGGCCGGAACTTATCAGATTGGCGATATGTGTGCCGATATTCACTGTCCGGGGAGTCGGGTCTTCTAGTACTGCAGCCGCAGTCAGCTGCAGTACTAGGTTGCTGCTTGTTGCTGCCTCTGCGGTGCGGGGCGGGAGCGTAACCGTCTCGGTCTGCCCGGGCAGGCGTGTGTGTGCTTGCTGTCCGGTTTCGGGGTGGCCGTTGAGCCAGATGTCCAGTGCCGTGTCGAACTGTTCCTTGGTGAGGTGTGGTGCGCCTCCGGGGAGGCTGGTGGTGTGTGTTCCGTTGAGGAGGATGCTGGCGAGGATCTGTGCTTTGGTCTGGGTGTTCTTGT
>NZ_JBHJUW010000331.1:0-1737 GCF_042268205.1 Streptomyces sp. NPDC056160 | reverse complement strand
GCCAGGTCTGGATCAACGACCCGGCGAAACGAAGCCAACCCGAACCACAAGGTTCATAGCACCGCGAACGTCTCATTTGACTTGACAACTACCGCTCTGCGCACCTTGAGTGCTGCCGAGCACCTTCTCGACGTGCCGACCCCCGATCCCGTTCCTGCGTGGTGCTCCTGGCTCTCCGAGGCGGACCTCGCCGTCGACTCCGGGCAGAGCCTCAGCGACCTGGGCGAAACCCGCCGGGCCCACCAGCTCATCGAGGAAGGTCAGAACCTGCTGCCGCCCAGCCGGGACAAGACCCGCGGAATCTTCCTCGCATACCGCGCCAAGACGCACCTCGACCGGGACGAGCCCGACGTCGCCGCTGCCGCAGCGTCCAAGTCCCTGGACCTCGCTAGCCGTATCGGCGCGCCCCGTTGCGTTGAACTCGTGCGGGGACTCGTCCCGCGATTCGAGGCATTCAGCGACGCGGAGGGTGTTCCCGAACTCCTGGTCAAAGCCGCAGTCTGATCCGCGCCTTGCCACCCGCCACGAACTCGCAGCAGCCGCTCGCGCGGCCGCGACAACGACGAGCGCAAGGCCCGTGCCGCCGGGGAGCGCGCGGCAGAAACGAATGGCGGACGCTGTAGGCTGCGGACTGGGATTCGATCGATCGTCTCTGTCCGCCCCGGGGCCGGGGCGGACGGGGGCACAACCGTGCAGGGAGCCGTCGAGACCGATGGCTATACGGCGGCCCTTCCTCGCCCCGTTGCACCGGCATCGCGGGCACCCGCTACGGCCTCCTACCGCCTCGTGACCGCAACGCTGTGCCCGGATGAGGTATCGGCCCGGGCGGGGCGGGGACACCGAAGGAAGTGAGGCTGCGCAGATGGCGGTCATCGCTGGCCCTTCGAGATGTGATGGTCAACTGGGCTGGAAGTTGGATGCGCTGGTGGCCAGGCGGCGTGCGCTGCACATACGAGCACGGTGATCAAGACGCCCATCGCGATGACGGCCATGCAGCCACCGATGTCTCGCACCGTCGAGAGCAGCGGATCGTGCTGCCAGGTATGGGCTGGGTGTGAAACCAGCGCGGTCTTTACAGACTTTGGGTGTGAGTCCGTCGGGGCGGCGTGGCGGGCCGCTCCGGCTGCGGCAGGCCGCGTACCTATGAGGATCTTCGTGCCAGCGTTGCTGGGCTGCTGCGGGCTGTCAGTGGCGGTGGGTTCCGGCTGGCCGAGGATGGGCGACCGAGAGGTCCCTGCGGCATCCCTGGGCCTCGGGGCGGATGTTGGGTGGTGGTCATGTGAGTTCCGGTGCACGGCCGGTGCGATCCTCGGGGAGGCGGTGTACGGCGCGGAATGCTCGCGGTTGTCCAGCCGCGCAGCTGTCCAGGAGTCGCCAGGCGTGCGCCAAGGCGACCAGGTGGGAGGCGTTGCGGGCGCCTGCCTGGTAGACCAGTCGTCGGATGCGGGCATTCAGCTGGGCGGGATCCGCCAGATGTGCAGCCTCAGCAATCTCACGATCCGAGGACTGGGTAGCGACAGCGCGAAGTAGGAGTAACTCGCCCTCGGTGAAGTGTGGGACCGGGCTCGGTGGCTTCGGGACGGGTACCTGCCCACTGGCCAACACCGTATGGACTCGGGCCGGCCATGCGGCGACCCTGAACTTGTCGGGTCTTCAAAGTTGAGCGGTGCGGAGGTGTCCGCGGGCTCGGCGGGTGGTGACGCAGCGTGTGCGTAGGCGCTGGTTCGTAGCGTTGCG
>NZ_JBHJUW010000330.1:0-1776 GCF_042268205.1 Streptomyces sp. NPDC056160 | reverse complement strand
GGCTCGACCCGGCGACGGTAGAAGTCGGCACGACCGGACACATCCCGAACCTCTGTGAATCACCCCAACGAGGCACCCTCATCAGATCTGCACCCGAGTCGGTTTGTGCCGGGCGGGCCGAGGGCGTCCAGGACTGCCAGGGTGCCGGAGGCGGTGTGGAGATCGGCGAGGCCGGCGGCGGCAAGGCGTGCCCGCAGGCGGTACTCGGTGGCCTCGGTGGGGGTGTGGGCAACGAGGGTGAGGCGGATGCCGGTCTCCGCGCGCCAGGCGGCCAGGCGCGCCAGGCGTTCGGAGGTGAGGCGGTGGGCGCGCAGCACGATGGCCTGCTGGAGCCCGGTGGTCAGGGCCCAGCAGGTCACGGCGCGCCAGGCCGCGTCGGTGGACATCCGCTCGGCGTCGGGGCGGGTAAAACTGTCGCGGCCCATGGCGCGCAGCAGGTCCAGGGCGAGGTAGGCGAGGCTGTTGGTGTGCGGCGTGGGATCGGCGGTGATGCAGCCGGCGCTGGGGTCGCCGCGGTGGAGGGCGGCGCGGTGGAGGGCGTGGTCGTCGCCCGCATCGAGCAGCAGCAGGACGGGCGGCAGGGTGGTCGGCGCGCAGGCGGTGGAGGCGAGTTGGGTCATGGGCGGCGCGAGGTGTCGATGCGGGCGACGACCCGCCGCAGCAGGCCGGGATCGGGGCACGCGGCGCCGGTAGCGGTCAGGGCCCGCTGGACGTGGTGGGTGAGCAGGGCCCAGCGCCGAAGGCTGCCGTGCGCGAAGTGACCGTCCAAGGATCGGAGTTGGTCGGGTGCGACGGTCTGCCACAGCGGGTGCAGGACCGCCGCGGCGCGTGGGACCTGGCCCCGGTCGAGCGGCTGCAGAGTCAGCCACGTGGTGGTGCGCGTGAGAAGCATCTGCTGGGCGCGCAGGGCCTCCTCGCCTCGCTGGCCGGCGATCAGGACCGCGCACAGGCCGTCGGGTAGGTCGTCGTGCAGGAAACGCAGGTACTCAAAGCATGGCTCGGGCATCCGGTCGGCCTCGTCGACGACCACGATGCGGGGTGCGGCACCGAGGGCGCGGCGAATTAGCGCGTCAGCGGCGGCCGGTTCGGCCAGTGCGGTGCCATGAATGCCGAGGGCGTGGTGCAGGTGGGCGCGCAGATCGGCCGGGCCTGGTCTGGCCCCCAGGCGCAGCGGGACGTGCGCCTGCGGGAAGCGGGTGTGGGCGGTGTGGTGGACGGCGAAGGTCTTGCCGAGGCCGGGCGTCGCCCAGCACGCACAGGAAACGCCGCTGCCGGTGGGCATCGGCCAGCGCGCCGTCGACGTCCGTCAGGCCGGGGGTAACGACGGTACGGGCGCCGGCCAGGCCAAGGAAGTGGAGGTGGCGGGGCGCGGCCTGGCCGGCGAGGGGGAAGGGCCGCGCGGTGGCGGCGGGTTGCCCGGCCGGTGTGGTCAGCATCGGGACAGGGCCCAGTCGACGATGCGGTCGTCCACCTGGTCGGCGCCGAAGTACTCCATGCCCTTGATGACGTGCTTGGTCACCTTCACCCACTCGCGGAAGGAGCCGAGCGCGTACTGGGTGTCGACCCGCTTGAGCAGCGCCTCGTCCACACCGCGCCACACGGGGTGGGAGTCAGGCACCGTTTTGAGGATCTCGTCCTCGGTCATCGCGAGGATCTCCAGACGGATGTAGATCCGGGAGGCGACCGGATTCAAGCGGTCGTTGCAACACCGGCTTGTTGAATCAACTGTAGCTGCTCGTTGAGTGCTTCGGCGGGTGTCTTCCAACCGAGCGTCTT
>NZ_JBHJUW010000329.1:0-1779 GCF_042268205.1 Streptomyces sp. NPDC056160 | reverse complement strand
CGTCTCCTCGATCGAGGAGACGGGCGCCGGGCCTGTTCCGTGGTGCGCACCGTCCGAGCGGCGTCACCTCACGCCGGGACCACCCGGTAGCTCAGCATGCCCCAGGGCAGGTTGCTCTGGGCCAAGGACCCGGTGCCGTAGGGGGTGGGGCCGGTGCAGTCAGCCCCGGAGTAGAGCTCGAGAGACCAGGAACCGGAGACCACCTGGACCGATACGGCGGGCTTGGACAGGCTGTGACACGTCCGGGCGTCGTTGAGGTCGACCTTGGTCACGGTGCCGCTTCCGGTGGGACCCGAGTAGAGGTAGGCGCCGTCCTGGAGGGGCGGCCAGCCAGTGGCGCCCGCCGTCCCGGCGCCCAGGGCCAGCAGTGCCGCGGCGGCGGTCAGCGCGGCTGCGGCACCGGCGGTCTTCGTCTTCGGCATGAGCATTTACCCACCTTGTCCTGTGCGGTGACGAATGAGTGAGGAATGTGTCAGGACGGCCCGATCGGTACCGCCACACAGAGATTCTTGCACATTCAAGCACGTGTGAGTGAGGTGAAATCCTGCCATCGAGAGATGTTGCGCCGATCCGGCACATGGTGAGCGTGCGTGTCTGCCCGCACCTGGCTCACATGTATGGCCGAGAAAGACCCCCGTTCCGGGTTGCTTCTTGCCCCGCTGTTTGGTGAACGACACATCACGCCCCCTCGTCGTCACCGACTCGACCGGTTACTTTAGGGGTGGCACTCCAGTCACCTGTCAGGAGAGTGATGTGAGACATGTATTTCGGGTGGCTTCGGCCGGCGGGCGAAGCGTTCGGGGTGGCGTTCGTAAGCCCCGGCGAGGGCGACAGCCCTGTGGTCTCTCACCTCCTGGGCGGTGCCGAAGTGGACGGATGCGGGGGTGTGCAGGCCGATCCCGGAGTGCCTGTGCTCGTGGTTGTAGTAGCCGATGAACGCCTCCATCCACTCCCGGGCGTGCGCCAGGGAGCCGAAGCGTTCTGGATAGTCAGATGCGTACTTGGTGGTGCGGAACTGGCTTTCGCTGAAAGGATTGTCGTTGCTCACCCGGGGTCGGGAATGACTCCTGGTGACACCGAGATCGATCAACAGCTGGGAGACCTTCTTACTGGTCATCGACGTGCCGCGGTCCGCGTGGACGGTGTGGGGCACGATGCCGTTGTGCTCGATGGTCTCGCGGATCAACTTCTCGGCCCGTTCGGCCGTTTCGGCCAGTTCGACGGTGTGCCCGACGATGTAGCGGCTGAAGATGTCGTTGATCGCGTAGGCGTGGAACCAGATGCCCTTGGCTGGTCCGGGCAGCCGCGTGATGTCCCACGTGAACACTTCCGACGGCCCGGTCCGCGACCAGCTCGGGGATCGCCTTGGGTGGGTGGATGGCCTGGCGGCGGCGTTCGCCGTTCTGCCCCGCGGCGGACAGGATCCGGTACATCGTCCGCTCGGAGCACCAGTAGTTCCCTGCGTCCAGCTCACGTGCCCAGACCTGGGCGGGTGGCAGGTCGACGTACTCAGGCCGGTTCAGCAACTCCAGGATGTCGGCCCGCTCGGCCGGTGAGAGGGCCGAGGCGGGCGTGGGTCTTGGGGGCAGGGTGGGCTTCGGCTTGGGGTTGATGTGGCGGTAGTGGGTGGCACGTGAGCGTCCGGTCAGCCGGCAGGCCGCCGTGGTCCCCAACTGCCCCTGGACACCCGCGAAAGCGTCATCGATCAACGGTGCGGCGGCGTGCTTCAGTCCGCGCTCTCGGAGAGCAGTTCCAAGAGCGCGTTGGCTTTTCCCATGA
>NZ_JBHJUW010000328.1:0-1791 GCF_042268205.1 Streptomyces sp. NPDC056160 | reverse complement strand
GCGCCGGGCCGTCCGGCCGCGGGCGCTCCCGCCGGCCGGACCGCCCCCGCGCGCGAACCCCTCTGGCGCGACCTCGTGGGCGACGTCCTGCGCCGCGAACGGCTCGCCCAGGAGCGCACGCTCAAGGACGTCGCCGACGCGGCGCGGATCTCCATGCCCTACTTGTCGGAGATCGAGCGCGGCCGCAAGGAGGCCTCCTCGGAGGTCCTCGCGGCCGCCGCCCAGGCGCTCGGCCTGGGCCTCGCCGACCTGCTGGCCCTGACCCAGGGCGAGCTGACGCGGGTCACCGGGCTCACCGCGGGCCGCGGCCGGGGCACGACCGCCCCGTCCCTGTCCTCGCTGTCCTCGGCGCCGTCGGCCTCGCCCAGGACCGCCTCCCGCTTCGACGGGCTGTGCCTCGCCGCCTGACACCGCCTCACGGGCCGGCGTCTCAGACCGTCAGGAGGCGCCGGCTCAGTACCTCGTCGGCGAGCCCGTACGCCACCGCCTCGCGGGCGGTGAACACCTTGTCGCGGTCCATGTCGGCGCGCAGGGCCGCGGCGTCGTGACCGGTGTGCCGGGCCAGCACCTCCTCGACCTGGGAGCGGATGCGGACCATCTCCTGGGCCTGGAGCGCCAGGTCGGAGACCGTCCCCTGCCGGCCGCCGCTGGCCGGCTGCCCCAGCAGCACCCGCGAGTGCTCCAGCACGAACCGCCGCCCCGGGTCCCCGCCGGCCAGCAGCACCGCCGCCGTGGAGGCGGCCTGGCCCACGCAGAACGTGGAGATCGGTGACCGCACGAACGTCATGGTGTCGTAGATCGCCATCAGCGAGGTATAGGAACCACCCGGCGAGTTCAGGTAGACGGCGACCTCCTGCTCGGGGTTGGCCGACTCCAGGTGGAGCAGTTGCGCGATGACGACGTTGGCGACGCCGTCGTCGATCTCCGTGCCGAGGAAGATGATCCGCTCGTTCAGCAGCCTGCTGAACACGTCGTAGGACCGCTCGCCCTGGGCGGTCCGCTCGATCACGTACGGAACCGTGTACGACCCCATGTCACAACCCCATCCGTCGGCGCGAGGCGGCCGGGCGGACGTCGGTCAGCGACTCCACCACCTGGTCCACCATCCCGTACTCCCTGGCCTGTTCCGCGGTGAACCAGCGGTCCCGGTCGCCGTCCCGCGAGACCGTCTCCTCGCTCTGCCCGGTGTGCTGGGCGGTGAGCCGTTCGATGGTCCGTTTCGTGTGTTCCAGGTTCTGCGCCTGGATCTCGATGTCCGCGGTGGTGCCGCCGATGCCCGCCGACGGCTGGTGCATCATGATCCGCGCGTGCGGCAGCGCGAACCGCTTGCCGTGCGTGCCCACCGTGAGCAGGAACTGGCCCATGCTCGCGGCGAACCCCATGGCCAGCGTGGACACGTCGTTCGGGATGAGCCGCATCGTGTCGTAGATGGCGAGCCCGGCGCTGACGGACCCGCCCGGGCTGTTGATGTACAGGCTGATGTCGGCGCGCGGGTCCTCGGCCGACAGCAGCAGCAACTGGGCGCACACGCGGTTGGCCGACACCTCGTCGACCTGTGTGCCCAGGAACACGATCCGCTGCGCGAGCAGCAGGCTCGCCAGGTGGTCGTCGAAGCGGCTGGGCGGCGTCTCGCCCTCCTCGGCGCGCGCCGGCAGAGCGGTGAGTGCGGTCATCGGGTCTCCTCGTCGTGGCGTGGATGTCGTGGCATGGATGCCGTCGGCTCCACTGTCGGCCGCGCGCGGCCGCGCCGGACGGTTTCTCTGCCCGTGGCAGATCTGCCACGGGCAGAGA
>NZ_JBHJUW010000327.1:0-1800 GCF_042268205.1 Streptomyces sp. NPDC056160 | reverse complement strand
TGTCCCTGTGCGGTCGGCTCGGGGCGCGGTGACGACGTTGCCGTCGTTCCGTTTCCCCGAGCCGCCGACCCGAACCGGACGTGCGCGTTTCCACGCATCCGGCTCTCCACGTGCCTTGCCCGGTGGTCAGCCGTTGTCGGCTGCCGTTTCGATGGTCCACGGAGTTGGAATCTTGGCTCCGCGGTAGCGGTAGCGTTCGATCATGACGCTGGATGCGCCGAGGAACACGGTGCCGCTGTCGGCAAACCTCCATCCCTGGTCACAGAACTTCCTCAACTGGCTGCTGGGGATGCCGTGTTTGCGGCGGAGCCAGATCGCGACGCGGTGCCATGTGTAGTGGTCGACCGCGTTGAAGGTCCGCTTCGCCGCGCCGTGGCGGAAGTAGGTCGCCCATCCGATCATCGTCCGGTTCAGTCCCCCCAAAAGGGTGGCCAGACTCTGATTCTGGGCGTGTCTGTAGGTTCGTTCCGAGATCCGGCCTTTGATGGCCTTGATGGCCTTCTTCGAGGGCCGGGTGTAGACGACGAGCTTGTCCGTACCACGTTTCCGCTGGCGGCGGATGTGGTGGCCGAGAAAGTCGAAGCCGTCGTCGATATGAACCACGCGGGTCTTCTCCGCTGAGAGCCGCAGTCCGAGTGGGGCCAGGACCTCGGCGACCTGCTCGCGCAGGGCCTCGGCCCGGTGGGCCGGGCCACTGATGAGGACGACGAAGTCGTCCGCGTAGCGGATCAGCCTCCAGTTCCCCTCTCCGGTCTTGCGGCGTTTCTCCCGCTGCCAACTGGTGCCCATCCGGTTGTGCCACTGGCCGTGGAAGTGCTCGTCCAGGGCGGTAAGGGCGATGTTGGCCAGCAACGGGGAGAGGATCCCGCCCTGGGGGGTGCCGGTGGAGGTGTCCTTGGCGATGCCGTGGTGCATGACCCCGGCCTTCAAGAACGCCTTCACCAGCGCCAGGACCCGCTTGTCGGAGATCCTGGCCCGTAGCCGGTCCATCAGCGCGACGTGATCGATGTTGTCGAAGCACGCCTCGATGTCGGCTTCCAGGACTACTTCGTAGCCCCGGCGTGCCAGATAAACGATCTCCGCAATGGCGTCATGCGCTCGGCGGCCCGGCCGGAACCCGTAGGAGACTGGCAGAAAGTCGGCCTCGAATACGGGCTCCAGGACCGCCTTCAGCGCGGCTTGCACGACCCGGTCCTTCACGGTCGGGATGCCAAGATCACGCATCTTCCCGTTGGACTTGGGGATCTGGGTGCGCCGCACCGGCGCGGGCCGGTAGGTCCGCGCCTTGAGCTCGTCCCTGATCTCCATCAGGAACGGCTGTACTCCCGGCCCGGACTCGATCGCGGCCACGGTGAGCCCGTCGATCCCGGCCGTCTTCGCTCCGGCGTTGCCTGCGACCCTGTTCCAGGCGTCGATCAGGAACCCCGGGTCGCAGACCAGGTTGTACAGATCATCGAATCGGCGCGCGGCGTCCGCCCGCGCCCACTGGTGCAACTTGAGCTGCATCTTCCGTACCGGGACACCCGGCCTCCATGGGGCGGCCGTCCCGGCCCCGGTATTCACCAGGGCGTCTTCGGGCATTGCAGTCCTCTCCTTGTCTGGCACGCTGCCGCCCTTCCCCGTGCGACCGGCTTTCCCGGCCCCGGAGTACTACGGCGGCTCCGCCCCGTCCACGCCCTTCGGCGGGCAACGCGCCTATCCCAGTCCGGGCCGCCGGCGGCGGCCCGGATCGGGAGCAGATCGCGGACGGTTCCCACGTTCACCGCTGATCGATCGACGGGTGAGGTGCCCGGCTATACC
>NZ_JBHJUW010000326.1:0-1834 GCF_042268205.1 Streptomyces sp. NPDC056160 | reverse complement strand
ACGGCGGAGTCCTTTCACCTCCGCTCGATCACACGGCGCCTCGTGGCGCACCCCCTCGTAGCGTGGAGTCCGTGATTGCAGGGGAAGTTGGGGTTGAGGGTCCCCTCGTAACGTGGAGTCGTTGATACCAGGGGAAGTTGAGGTTCATGGGGTCCAAGCAACAGAAGTACGACGCTGAGTTCCGTGAGGGTGCTGTACGCATCGTGATCGAGACGGGCAAGCCGATCCCGGAGGTCGCCGAGGACCTCGGCGTGCATCCGGGGACGTTGCACAGCTGGGTCTCACGCTGGAGGAGGAACGGTTCGGCCTCCTCCGACCGGCCCGCGCCCGCCGCCTCGGGCGGCCGGCTACGAGAGGGCGAACGTGCCGAGCTGGAGCGGCTGCGTCGGGAGATGAGCGAGAAGAACAAGCGCATCCGCGAGCTGGAGATGGAACGTGATGTCTTCAAACGCTGCATGGCTTTGTGGGTGAAGTAGCTGCGGCGGACCCGGCCCAGTTGGTCGGGGCGATCAGCGACTGCAAGGCCGAGCAGAACATTCCGCACACCGTGTCCTCCCGCGTGCTGGGCGTGAGCGAGTCGTGGTTCTACAAGTGGAAGGACAAGCCTGTCACCGCCCGCGAGGTACGGCGCGGACAGCTGGCCGAAGCCATCAGGCGGGTCTTCGACTCCTCGGGCGTCACCTACGGCTCCCCGAAGGTGTGGATCACGCTCGTCAGGGAGGGATGGCGCGTCTCGGTGAACACCATCGCCAAGACCATGGCCGAGCTCGGCCTGGCCGGACGGAAGATCCGGCGACGCCGCGGGCTCACGCGCCCGGGCAGGCGGGCTGCCGCCCCGGACTTCGTGCGCCGCGACTTCAGTGCCGACGCTCCGGACCAGGTATGGGCTGGAGACATGACCGAGATCGTCACGAGCGGGGGCAAGCCTTACCTGGCCACGGTGATTGATCTGTTCTCGCGCCGCCTGCTCGGCTACGCGATGGGCGAGCGCCACGATGCCGAACTCGTCGTGGCCTCGCTGTACATGGCCGCTGCCACCCGCGGCGGCGACGTCAAGGGCGTGATCTTTCACCCTGGATCCACCGCGTGAATTCTGATCTCCGGTATCCGGCGGGCTCGTGGTGATCTTTCGGGGTGCGGGCAGCACGATGGGCCGGGTGGCCGTCCGATGCGGGGTCTCCGAGGTTCTTCCAGGTCGTGGGCGGTCAGGTCGGTTGCGTGGTTCAGGTGAGCATGCGCTGGCCGGTGGCGGTCCAAAGGTCGGTGAAGTCGTCGGCCCAGCGCCAGCGTTCGGGCAGGTGGAGGGTGAGGCGGCGGGCTCCGGTGGCGATCCGGGCGGGGATGTTGATCAGGTGGCGGCGGATAGTGCCGGTCCTCGCCTTGGCGTGGAAGGCGGAGGCGAGGTGGCCGCTCGCGCGGGTGAGGTTGTAGGCAGTGGCGGCCAGGGTCAGCCATGCGGCGTTCGCGGTGAACTTCCCCGAGGGCAGGTGGGCGAGGGCGGAGTCTTCCAGGTCGGCGAAGGCCTGCTCGATGACGGCGTGTTCGCGGTGCATCGGTTCGGCCTGAGCGAGGACGAAGGGGCTGTCGGTGAAGATCACATGGTGGCGCCAGACCCCGAACAGCTCGGCCTGGCCGGAGGGCACGCTGGTGGGATTCATCCGTTTCACGCGGCGCACGATCAGCCGGGCAGCGGTGTGGAACGCATTCTTCTTACTGGTGAACGCGGTGAAGGGGATCTCGGTGATCTCGGCGTCGGAGATCCAGCGTTCCTACGGCTTCCCAGATGGCGCTCGCGTACTTGATCGGCTTCCAGGTGTCCTCGGGGATGCCCGCG
>NZ_JBHJUW010000325.1:0-1841 GCF_042268205.1 Streptomyces sp. NPDC056160 | reverse complement strand
GGATTCCGGTCGGGGCCCACCCCCTTGTCCTCAAGGCGTTCTCAGGCCCGGTCAGTCCTCGTTCTTGCCGTCGTCCTCGCCGCTCTCCGGGGAGGACGGGGAGGCGCTGCCGGACGCGCCGTCCGCATTGTCCGCGCCATCCGCACCGTCCTCGTCGAGCGCGTCGGTGAACTCCACACCGTCCAGCTCGGCCAGGCGGTCCGACGCGTCGGTGCTGCCGTCGCGGTCGGCCTCGACGGCCTTGGCGAACCACTCCCGTGCCTCGGCCTCCCGGCCGACGGCGAGCAGCGCGTCGGCGTAGGCGTACCGCAGGCGGGCGGTCCACGGCTGCACGGAGTGGGAGGCCAGCTCGGGGCTCTGCAGCGTCACGATGGCCGCGTCCAGCTGCCCCATGTCGCGCCGGGCGCCGGCCGCCACGAGCCGCATCTCCACCTGCCCGGCCTTGTCGAGCTTGTGCACCTCGGGGGCACCGGCCATGTCCAGCGCCTTCTCCGGCCGGCCGAGCCCGCGCTCGCAGTCGGCCATGAGGGGCCACAGCTCCGCGTTGCCGGTCATCCGCCGGGCGGCACGGAACTCCGCGAGCGCCTCCGAGTACTTCTGGCTGGCGTACGCGGCGAAGCCGGCCGCCTCACGTACGGCGGCGACGCGCGACGCCAGACGCAGAGCCACCCTGGAGTAGCCGTACGCGCCCTCCGGGTCCTCGTCGATCAGCCGGGCGACCATCACCAGGTTCCTGGCGACGTCCTCGGCGAGCGTCTTGGGCAGGCTCTGGAGCTCCTGCCGGACGTCCTTGTCGATCTCCTCGCCGGTGACGTCCTCGGGGATCGGCAGCCGCTTGATCGGCTCCCGGTCCCGGTCCCGCTCGTCGCGGAACCGGCCTCCGCCGCGGCGGTCGTCACGCCGGTCGTCACGCCGGTCGTCCCTACGGTCATCGCGCCGGTAGGAGGGACGGTCACCCTCACGGCGGAAGCCACCGGGGCGCCCACCGCGGTCGCCCCGGTCGTCACGGCGGGGACCACGGCCGCCACGGTCGTCCCGGCCACGGAAGCCCCCACGATCGCCGCGCTCACCGCGGGTGTCGTCACGCCGGTCGTCCCTGCGGTCATCGCGGCGGTAGGAGGGGCGGTCGCCCTCACGGCGGAAGCCACCGCGGTCACCGCGGTCACCATCACGCCGGTCATCACGGCGGTCATCACGGCGGTCATCGCGGCGGTCATCACGGCGGTCGTCGCGGCGGTCGTCGCGGCGGTAGGAGGGGCGGTCGCCCTCACGGCGGAAGCCGCCACGGTCACCGTCACGCCGGTCGTCACGGCGACCGCCGTAACCACCACGGTCACCCTCACGCCGGTCATCACGCCGGTCGTCCCGGCGGTCGTCCCGACGGAAACCACCCCGGTCGCCTCGGTCGCCGCGCTCACTGCCACGGCGGTCGTCACGGCGACCCCCGTAGCCTCCGCCGCGCTCGTCGTCACGACGGCCGTATCCCGCGCGGTCGTTGCTGCGGCGCGGGCCACCCCGGAAGCCGCCACGGTCACCGCGTTCACCGCGGTCACCAACGTCCCGGCGGCGCTGATCGCGCTCCGGACGCTCGTCGGGAGAGTTGGTGGACATCGGTGACTCCTGTCTGCTGTACCGCAAAGTCATTCTCGCGCAGCCGGGTACCCGGCGCGCTGCAAGCTGTGTTCGGTGAAAAAACGAAAGGACCCCTGGTCCCAGCTGAACGCTGGTGACCAGGGGTCCTCCAAAGATTGTTCGGCGGTGTCCTACTCTCCCACAGGGTCCCCCCTGCAGTACCATCGGCGCTGTAAGGCTTAGCTTCCGGGTTCGGAATGTAACCGGGC
>NZ_JBHJUW010000324.1:0-1874 GCF_042268205.1 Streptomyces sp. NPDC056160 | reverse complement strand
GTCTACATGGCGCTGATGAGCCCGGACCCGACCGGCAAGGGACGACGCCGCTGGACGATGCGCTGGAAGGCACCGCTGAACGCGTTCCAGATCGCATTCGAAGGCCGACTCACCCCCACCAGCCACTGACCTCAACAACCAAGATCAGCCGTTGATTGGGCCCTGTCTCACATTCGGTGGTGACGCAGAGTGGTGAGGTGTCGTTGGTATCCATGTGAAGGATGCCAACGAGCTTGTGCAGACGGTGTTTTCAGGGCTGCCCCCGCTGGTCATCGAGGATGTCGTCGACGAGGGCGAGCGAGTCGTGGTGCGGGCACGGACTCCGCAGGATACTGCGGCCTGCCCTGCGTGCGGGGCGTCGTCGGGGCGGGTGCACGGCTATCACTGGCGGACGGTGGCTGACGTGCCGGTCGACGGACGGCGGGTGGTGGTCCGTGTGCGAGTGCGACGCCTGGTGTGCCCCACCCGCGGCTGCCGACATACCTTCCGTGAGCAGGTGCCCGGAGTCCTGGACCGATACCGGCGACGCACGACCTGCCTGACCAGGCAAGTCAAGGCGGTGGTCAAGGAGTTAGCGGGCCGGGCGGGGGCACGTTTGCTGGCGATACTCGCGGCGGGCGTCTCGCGTCACACGGCTCTGCGCGCCCTGCTGCGGATCCCCCTGCCCACCGGGCGGGTGCCCCGCGTGATCGGCGTCGACGACTTCGCGCTGCGCCGGCGGCACCGCTACGCCACCGTGATCATCGATGCCGAGACGCATGAGCGGATCGACGTGTTGCCCGACCGCACGGCTGGCACCCTGGAAGCATGGCTGCGCGAGCATCCGGGCATCGAGATCGTGTGCCGCGACGGCTCCGCGACCTACGCCGAGGCCATCCGCCGCGCCCCGCCCCGTGCGACGCACGTCGGTGATCGGTGGCATCTGTGGCACAACCTGTGCGAAGCCGCTCCGAGCGAGGTCAAGGCGCACAGCGCCTGCTGGGCCGCCGTACTGGACGCGCCGATCTACGACGGGCCCCGCGCCCAGACCACCCTGGAGCGCTGGCACCAGGTCCACGGTCTGCTCGACCAGGGCGTCGGCCTGCTCGAATGCGCCCGCCGCCTGGAACTGGCCCTGAACACCGTCAAGCGCTATGCCCGCGCCGACCGGCCCGAGCGGATGCTCCGCGTTCCCAAGTACCGTGCCAGCCTCGTCGACCCCTACCGCTGCGCAAACGCCGGGCCGAGGATCCCGGCGTCCCCGTTCAGCACCTCTTCGAAGAGATCAAAGCCCTCGGCTTCACGGGCTGCCTGAACCTCTTGCACAAGTACATCAACCAGGGCCGATCGGACGCCGACCGCAGCCATATCTCCCCGCGCAGGCTCGCCCGGATGCTGCTGACCAGGCCCGCCAACCTCAAGGCCGAGCAACACGAGCTCCTGGCCAAGCTCACCGCCGCCTGTCCCGAGATGACGCAACTGGCCGCAATGATCCCCGACTTCACCCCGCTCCTTGCACCGCACGCCGACAACGCCGACGCACTCTCGCACTGGATCGTCCAGGTCCGCGGCGCCGACCTGCCCCACCTGCATGCCTTCACCCGAGGTCTGGAACGAGACCGTGAAGCCGTAAACGCCGCCCTCACACTTCCGTACAGCAACGGCCCCACCGAGGGTGTGAACACCAAGACCAAGCGGATCGCGCGCCAGATGCACGGACGAGCAGGCTTCACCCTGCTTCGCCACCGCATCCTCCTCGGATAGCAGCACGCTCCGTTACCACCGAATGTGAGACAGGGCCCAATCAACGGCTGATCTTGGTTGTTGAGGTCAGTGGCTGGTGGGGGTGAGTCGGCCTTCGAAGGCGATCTGGAACGCGTTCAGCGGTGCCTTCC
>NZ_JBHJUW010000323.1:0-1875 GCF_042268205.1 Streptomyces sp. NPDC056160 | reverse complement strand
CGATTCCTTGCCCGGCGCGGCCGCCGACGCGCGCGGTCCGTCCGGGAGTGCGGGAGCCGCCGGGGGGCGTGCGTCGAGGACTGTCCCCGGGCATGAGGGACGTGTCCGTCCGTCCCGGGGGTCCGCCTGCCTGGGTCCGCGTGCGCGTCCGTCCGTATGGGAGGCGCGGGGCGGGCCCGGTGGCCCGGAGCCCGGCCCGCGCCGGCAAGGCGCTCCAGGGGCAGTGGTGGGTCGGATAGCCGTCGAGACCAGCAGGTTCAGTTCCATCGGCAGCCGCTTGACCTCGTCTACGCGGAATCCTGCTTCGAACAGGAGCTTTTCGTATTGTGACAATCTGCGTTCCTGGCCGCCGGTAATTGCGAGCATCTGTAGGTCCCACAATGCGGCCAGTTTTCCAGGCTGTGACGGAGCGGTGTCATTCGGCAGGAGACGCTCCACCACCAGCAGTCTGGTGCCATGACCGCAGGCGCGACGACAATTTTCCAGGATGCGTGCGCAGTCCTCATCACTCCAGTCGTGCAACACGCGCGAGAGGAGGTAGATGTCTCCGCCTTCGGGCACCTTTGAGAAGAAGTCGCCCGCGATGGACCGATAGCGGTCACGGTAGGCTGCTTCATTGTGCTCAGCCACCGCGTCTTCCAACGCGTGAGCACGGTCGAAAACGATCCCGGAGACCGAAGGGTGATCGCGTAAGACGGCCCCCAACAGTGTGCCGTTTCCACCGCCCACGTCGATCACAGTCGCCCCGGCCGGAAACGCGTACGAGCGGGTCAGTTCGTCCGCCACCGCGATCGTGACGGCTTGCATCGCACGGTTGAACTTTTTGGCGTCCGTCGGGTGACCGGCGAAGTACTCGAAATGCTCGACGCCGTAGTGGTGACTGAACGCGGTGCGCCCGGATCGTACGGCCGCAGTGACTTCACTCCATGCGTCATAGAATTCATTACCGTAGAGCAGAGCCAGTTCGCTGAACGGGTTATCCGCCCGCAGTAGATCGCCCATCTTAGTGTTGGTATAGGTGGTGTCATCGAGCTGTCGAACCAGCCCGAGGTGGTTCAGGTAATGGAGCAGGCGGCTGATCGCGGCGGGTTCGCAGCGAGTTCGTTCCGCCACTGCGTCCGCCTTGAGCTGTCTTCCATGCAGCACATCCGCAAGACCAATTTCGGCCGCTACGTGCACCGCTCGCGCGGCCCAGTGGCCAGCCAGGACCGACAACAGCGCGGTGCGTTCGTCCGGCGCCTCAGCCTGGGCAATCCGGTGTGCGGAGAGAACGTCGGGGTGGTTCCCCGCACAGGTAAGCTCCACGCGGTGGATCCGCCCCGCATCGGATATTCTCCGGGGGGCCTTGAAGTACAACACCGTCCGCCCACCCGCGGCCGCGTCGTCGTTCGGGTTGTAGCCGCCGCCGTCGGGGGTCATTCCGAGCTTCTCGCGGCAGTTACGCCACACCTGTTCAAGGCTTTCGCTACGGACCGTCCACGCTACGTGAGCCTCGGCCTCTGTCGCGCGCTCCCGAGCGACGATTCCCAGGTGAACCCGATCCGCGATCGCCTGCGGCAGGACGAAGACCTCGACTCCGCCCCGGTCCGCGCTCCGCGGGTGGCCATGCACAATCGAGACGTCCAGGGCTTCTTCTGGCACCCCGTACCGGCGGGCAAGGCGATCGCGTACCACCACACTGGGTATGGGCAGGCCGACCTCAAACCCTGCGCGGGCCAGGAACATCCGGACGTCCTCGACACTGCCCGGGAATACCAGGGTCGCAATGTGGTCGAAACTGATGTCACTGTCGGCTTTAGTTGCCATATCGTCGTCCATACGGGGGAAGAGGTTTTCCATTGCAGCCTGCGCCGCAAGAGTGACCGCGTCCGCCAA
>NZ_JBHJUW010000322.1:0-1886 GCF_042268205.1 Streptomyces sp. NPDC056160 | reverse complement strand
GTTCCGCAACGCTACGAACCAGCGCCTACGCACACGCTGCGTCACCACCCGCCGAGCCCGCGGACACCTCCGCACCGCTCAACTTTGAAGACCCATCATGCGAGGGCCGTCCGCCTGTCCGGCGAATCCCCAGGTGAGTGACGGTGTGCGAGCCGTTGTTCGAGGTCAGAGGTTAAAAAACAAGCTCAGAGGCCGTGCGGATAGGCGCGGTGGAGAACCCCGCTGGCAGAACGGGCACAAGTCTCGTGATCATGGAGTTGCGACGCTCTGTGATCACTGAGGGGGCCTGTGCCCGCGCTGCCATCATGGCTCACCGAACCGCTCTGGGACCAATTCGTGGCGCTGCTTACCCAGCGGCCGGAGTTCCACCCGGACCATCCGCTTGGCTGCCACCGCCGGCGCATCAGTGACCGGATCGTCTTCGACAAGATGCTGCAACTCCTGCGCTTCGGCTGCTCGTACGAGGCCATCGCCGACACGACCTGCTCGGCCACCACGATTCGCGGCCGCCGCGACGAGTGGATACGAACCGGTGTCTTCGCCCAGCTCAAACAGATCGCGCTGAGCTCCTACGACCGGATCGTCGGCCTCGTCCTCGACCAGATCGCCGTGGACGGCTCCATCACCAAGGCGCCCGGAGGCGGCGAGGTGGCCGGCCGCTCACCGGTCGACCGCGGCAAACAGGGCCTGAAACGCTCGGGCATGACGGACGGGTACGGCATTCCACTGGGTCGTGCCCTGGCCGGAGCCAACCGCCACGGCTCCCCGCTGCTCGCCCCGACCCTGGACCGCCTGGACGACCTCGGACCGCTACCCGACGACATCACCGTGCACCTGGACGCCGGCTACGACTCCGACAAGACCCGCGCGCTGCTCAACGAACGCGGCCTCCACGGCCGCATCGCGCACAAGGGCGAGAAAGCGCCGATCCAGGCCAGTCAACGGTGGCACGTCGAACGCACCCACGCCTGGCAGAACGCCTTCCACCGGCTCGCCCGCTGCTACGAGCGCCGGGCCACCGTCATCGACGCCTTCTTCGACCTCGCCGACACGATCATCACCGTGCGCAGTCTGATCCGGCGGGCATGGACGACTCACCGCTGGGACGAACGCCCGAACCGCCGACCATGACCGCCCGCTTATAGCCGCGCACTGGGAGCCATGTTACCCAAGCGTCTATAGCGGTGCTACAGAATACAGCCGGTGACGCCCGCGAGCGGCTGCTTGCCGCCGCCTTCGAGATCGCCACACGTGACGGTGTCGACGCGGTCTCCACGCGTGCGGTCTGCACCGCCGCAGGTGTGCAGGCCCCGTCGCTGTACCACCACTTCGGCGACCGGTCGGGGCTGATCCGCGCGGTCGTCGACGTGGCGTTCGAGGAGTACTTCCACCGCAAGGACGCCGCTCCCCCGGTGGATGACGCGGACCCGCGTGCCCGTGTCGCCGCAGGATGGGATGCGCACATCGCATTTGCGCTTGCCTACCCAAGGCTCACCCGGCGATGTACCCGACATCGGGCCCGCTGCCGAGCCAGGTCGAAGGAAGCGGTGCGCTGCTGCGCGCCGGTTTCGACGAGCTCGAGCAGGCAGGTGCCCTCCGGCCTGGAATCACCGCAGCGCTGGCGACGAACGCGCTCCGCGCAGCCCTGCGTGGTGTCGCCCACGCCGTCGCCGCGAACCCCGATGGGTGCAGATCTTCTGAGGGCGCCTCGTTGGGGTGATTCTCAGAGGTTCGGGATGTAGCTGGTCGTGCCGGCTTTTACCGTCGCCGGGTTGAGCCCGCCGTGAAGAGTGCGGGTGCTGAGCGAGGGTGGGTGTGGTGTGCCGTCGTTGATGGAGGCGTTGGAGGCCAGGCGGGCTGAGGTGCTGGGGCAGGCCGAGCGGCTA
>NZ_JBHJUW010000321.1:0-1962 GCF_042268205.1 Streptomyces sp. NPDC056160 | reverse complement strand
GCTTTGGCCTGTGGGCGGGGGCGCACGCGAAAGGCGCGGGGTGAGCTGGAATCCACCAGCTCACCCGGCGCCTTCGTCCGCTTGGGGGCGCGGCTGCCTCAGACGAGGTTCACCGAACGGGCGGACGTCGCCCCGATCTCGGCCGCGACCTCCGCGAGCACCCCGGCGGGCACCGTGTCGTCCACGGTCAGCACCGCCAGCGCCTCGCCGCCCACCGTCGCCCGGGCGACCTGCATGCCGGCGATGTTGATCCCGGCCTCGCCGATGACCCGGCCCACCGTGCCGACGACGCCGGGACGGTCCTCGTAGCGCAGGACGACCATGTGCTCGGCGAGCGCCAGGTCGACGTCGTACTCGCCGACGGCGACGATCTTCTGCACGTGCTTGGGGCCGGCCAGCGTGCCGGAGACCGACACCTCCTCGCCGTCGGCGAGGGTGCCGCGCACGGTGACGACGTTGCGGTGGTCCGTCGACTCGCTGCTCGTGGTCAGGCGGACCTCGACGCCGCGCTCCTGCGCGAACAGCGGCGCGTTGACGTAGGAGACGGTCTCGTCGACGACGTCCTCGAAGACACCCTTGAGGGCGGACAGCTCCAGCACCTTCACGTCGTGCTGGGTGATCTCGCCGTAGACCTCTACGTCCAGGCGGACGGCGACCTCGCCGGCGAGCGCGGTGAAGATGCGGCCGAGGCGCTCGGCGAGCGGCAGACCCGGCTTGACGTCCTCGGCGATGACACCGCCCTGGACGTTGACCGCGTCCGGGACCAGCTCACCGGCGAGGGCCAGGCGCACCGACTTGGCGACGGCGATGCCCGCCTTCTCCTGCGCCTCGTCGGTGGAGGCGCCCAGGTGCGGGGTGCAGACGACCTGGTCGAACTCGAACAGCGGGGAGTCGGTGCACGGCTCCTTGGTGTACACGTCCAGGCCCGCGCCGGCGACCCGGCCCTCCTTGAGCGCCGAGTACAGCGCCTCCTCGTCGACGATGCCGCCGCGCGCGGCGTTGACGACGCGCACCGTCGGCTTGACCTTGCGCAGCGCCTCCTCGCCGATCAGGCCGAGGGTCTCGGGGGTCTTCGGCAGGTGGACGGTGATGAAGTCGGAGACCTCGAGGAGTTCGTCCAGGGTCAGCACCTTGACGCCCATCTGGGCGGCGCGCGCGGGCTGCACGTAGGGGTCGTAGGCGACGACCTTCATGCCGAAGGCGGACATGCGCTGGGCGACCAGGGCGCCGATGCGGCCGAGGCCGACGACGCCGAGGGTCTTCTCGGCCAGCTCGACGCCGGTGTACTTGCTGCGCTTCCACTCGCCGTTCTTCAGCGCGGCGTTGGCCTGCGGGATGTTGCGGGCGGTGGCGAGGAGCAGACCGCAGGCCAGTTCGGCGGCGGTCACGATGTTGGAGGTCGGGGCGTTGACGACCATCACGCCGGCCTTGGTGGCGGCGGAGACGTCGACGTTGTCCAGGCCGACCCCGGCGCGGGCGACGACCTTGAGCTTCTTCGCGGCGGCGATCGCCTCGGCGTCGACCTTGGTGGCCGAGCGGATCAGGATGGCGTCGACGCCGGCGATGGCGGGCAGCAGTTCGGCCCGGTCGGCGCCGTTGCAGTGCCGGATCTCGAAGTCCGGGCCGAGCGCGTCGACGGTCGCGGGCGACAGCTCTTCAGCGATGAGTACGACAGGTTTCGAGCTCACGTGAGTCCTCACAGGTCCGATGCGGACGGCCGTCCCGACGGCCGCAGCGGTGGAGTGGGCGGGATGCTAGCCGCGTGGAAGACGCACGACGCTGTGGGCCTGACGCGTTGTTTGTGCAGCAGTGTAGTGGCGTCGCGTGCGTCGTATTACGCCGCTGCGGAAGGATCACCCGTCCGTGGCTGGACGGGGTGGACAACGCCGTGAGTCCGCCGTGAACTCCGACGTTACCCCGGGTTCGGCGGACGGGGCCGGGGCGCCGGCCCCGGCCCCTGTC
>NZ_JBHJUW010000320.1:0-1966 GCF_042268205.1 Streptomyces sp. NPDC056160 | reverse complement strand
TCCTACATCCAGGGCCGACAACCACCCCACCCGTCACAGACCGTGACGGGCAGTCAGCGGCCACCGACCTTGCACCGCTCAACTTCGAAGACCCATTTTTTTCCGGCCTGTCGTGGATGGGCCTCCGAGGCTGGGGCGACCTGGGCCGAACTCGGGGGACCTGGGTGAGTGTGGGCGAGTTCGGGTGAGCCGTCTCCCGGCGTCCGGATCCCGGGACGCCGGACGCCCGCCCCGTCCCGCCCCCGCTCCTACCCCTCTTCCCCATACCCCTTGTTCCGGCGCAGAGCGGTCCGTCCCGCCCGCCTCCGTCCGCCGCGCCCCGGGCCGGGCCGGTGGTCAGGCGCGGGGGATCGCCTCGCGGGCCGGGGCCGGGAGGGACAGTGCGGACAGGACGCTCGCGGTGGACGCTCCGGCGTACGGTCCTGGCGGCCGGACTCTGCCGGTCACCGTCCCGGTGCTGGTCGCCGTCCCGGTCAGGGACGGCCGGGCGCGGCCGACGTGCGTGTGGCGTTCCTGGCGGCTCCGTATGAAGCTGACGTTGCGCTGGACGCGGACCTGACCTGGTGGTCCGGGGGGAGCCGGTCCAGTTGGCCGAGCATCAGGGCGACCGGCTCGTCGGCCTCGGCGAGTCCCCCGGTCTCGACAGAGCCCGCACCAGGTGCGCGCTGCTCCGCGACGTGGGCCGCTGGGCGGAGGAGGTGTCCGCCGCGCGACCTCGGACCACATGACGTCTCAGACGGCGAGTGGGCGCCCACCGACACCTGAGGCGCACCGGCGGCCGAGCGTGGCGGGACGGGCCGGGGCCGCGCCCGCACCGGGAGGACCGGCGCTCCGACGGCCCCTCGGCCGAGCGGACTCAGCGCCGGACGCCGTACGCGCCGTTGGTGAGGGTCTCGACGGCGAGCCGCCAGGCGCGCTGACCCACCTCGGAGGCGATCGCCGCGAGGGCGTCCTGGCCCGTCGGCCGCGTCGGCGGCACAGCGCGTCGCGAGTCCGCTCGGCCGGCAGGTCAGCGGCCCCCGTGGAGCAGCGGAAGGCCGCGCGACCGGCCGAGCCGGGTCAGGCGCGCAGGTGGCGGCTCACGTCGCCCACCAGATGGATCCTGACCCGCCTCTCGGTGAACCGCCATGTGCCGTCGTGGCGCTCGAAGCGGTCGTCGTAGCGTCCCGCCGCCACGGGCTGGAGCGGCAGATCGGGCAGGCACTGGAAGACGGTCACGTAGGCGCGGGCGGTGGCGGTCCCGGCCCCGTCGTCGACCTCGACGGCGACGTTGCTCGTGGCGTGATGGGTGCGTGGCGTGCCGTCCTCGTAGAGGATCACCGAGTCCCGGAGCATCTGCTCCACGGCCGTACGGCCCCGGACCGGCGCGCCGCTCCCGATGAACACGCCCTCGGCGAACAACTCACCGACCCCGGCGAAATCTCCGGTGTCGACCAGTTCCGCGTACCGGGCGACGAGGTTGGTGACGGCCTGTGCGTCTCCGATGCCATTCATACATGTGAGGATACGAGACCGGCGCGCGCACGGTTCGGACGTGTGTCGACTCGGTGCACATGTGTCACGAAGCGGCGGGCCGGCGCCGCCCGTCGTGCCCGTCGGTGAGGGGCCGGAGCGGTCGCCGGACCCTCCGGTACCCGCCTCGGCTCCTCGTACGATCCGAAAGGCACTCGGCATGCTGACGATACGAGCGCAGACAGAGCGCAGAAATCGCGGACAGAGAGCAGAAATCGCGGACAGAGCGCGGACGGGTCCGAGAAACGGGCTTACGGAATGCGATACGACGATTGCCCGTCGAGGAACGGGCAATCGCCGTTTTCACCGCCGGATCAGCCGGAATTCCACGCTACGATGGCTGGGGAAATTCCGTGGGTCCCGGATGCTCCTATGCTTGTCAAGCTGCAGGAGCGAGGTCGGTTTGGGTGATTCGTTCGGTTGGTGTGGCGGTCAGAGCGCGGTAGACCTCGCG
>NZ_JBHJUW010000319.1:0-1984 GCF_042268205.1 Streptomyces sp. NPDC056160 | reverse complement strand
CCCCCGCCGTGACCGGACCGTGCTTCACCGGCCCTCCTCGGCGCCCGGCCGGTCCGGGCGGTGCCGGCCGCCGGGCAGGAACTCCTGCACCTTGGCCTTCAGGCCCTGGCGGACCATGCCGGCGCGGTCGCTGTCGCCCTTGAGGACGGAGGTCGCGGCGGCCTCGATCTGGTCGAGGGTGGCGTGCGGCGGGATGGGCGGCACGGCCGGGTCGGTGACGAAGTCCAGCACGCACGGCTTGTCGCTCCTGAGCGCGGCCTCCCAGGCGCCCCGGACGCCGCCCGGTTCCTCGATCCGGATGCCGTTCAGGCCGAGGGAGCGGGCGAAGTCGGCGTAGGCGACGTCGGGGATCGACTGGGAGGGCAGGAACTGCGGGGCGCCGGCCATGGCGCGCATCTCCCAGGTGACCTGGTTGAGGTCCTGGTTGTTGAGGACGGCGACGATCAGGCGCGGGTCCTGCCACTCCTGCCAGTACTTGGCGACGGTGATCAGCTCGGCCATGCCGTTCATCTGCATGGCGCCGTCGCCGACCAGCGCGATCGCCGGGCGGTCGCCGTGGGCGAACTTGGCGCCGATGACGTACGGCACTCCGGGGCCCATGGTGGCGAGCGTGCCGGAGAGCGAGCCGCGCATGGCGCCGCGCAGCTTGAGGTGGCGGGCGTACCAGTTGGCGGCGGAGCCGGAGTCGGAGGCGAGGATGACGTCGTCGGGCAGCAGGTCGCTCAGCGAGTGGGCGACGTACTCGGGGTTGATGGGTTCGGCGTCGACGGCGGCCCGCCGCTGCATCACCTCCCACCAGCGGGAGACGTCCTTCTCGATGGTCTTGCGCCAGCTCTTGTTCTTGTTGGCCTTGAGCAGCGGCAGCAGCCGGGTCAGGGCCGCCTGGGCGTCACCGGCGAGGTTCACCTCGAACGGGTAGCGCATGCCGACCATGTGCGGGTCGATGTCGATCTGCACGGCCCGCGCCTGCCCGAACTCCGGCATGAACTGGGTGTACGGGAACGACGAGCCGATGACGAGCAGCGTGTCGCAGTTCTCCATCATCTCGTACGACGGCCGGGTGCCCAGCAGGCCGATGGAGCCGGTGACGTAGGGCAGGTCGTCGTCGAGGACGTCCTTGCCGAGCAGTGCCTTGGCGACTCCGGCGTTGAGCCGGTCGGCCACCGCCATGACCTCCTGCCGGGCCCCCCGAGCGCCCTGCCCGACGAGGATCGCGACCTTCTCGCCGGCGTTGAGCACCTCGGCGGCGCGGGTCAGGTCCTCGTCGGAGGGGACCGGGGCGTAGTGCGGCATGCCCAGGCTGGAGGGGACCATCTTGAAGGCGTGCTCGGGCGGCGAGTAGTCGAGTTCCTGCACGTCGGCGGGGATGATGACGGCGCACACCGAGCGGCGGGCCATGGCGGTGCGCATCGCCCGGTCCAGGACGTTGGGCAGCTGCTCGGGGACGGTGACCATCTCGCAGAAGTCGGAGGCCACGTCCTTGTACAGGCTCAGCAGGTCGATCTCCTGCTGGTAGGAGCCGCCCATGGCGCTGCGGTTGGTCTGGCCGACGATCGCGACGACCGGGACGTGGTCGAGCTTGGCGTCGTACAGGCCGTTGAGCAGGTGGATGGCGCCGGGCCCGGAGGTGGCGGCGCACACGCCGACCCTGCCGGAGAACTTGGCGTAGCCGACGGCCTCGAAGGCGGCCATCTCCTCGTGCCGGGCCTGGATGAAGCGGGGGTTGTCGTCGGCCCTCCCCCAGGCGGCGAGCAGCCCGTTGATGCCGTCGCCGGGGTAGGCGAAGACGTGCTCCACACCCCAGTCGCGCAGACGCTCGAGGACGTGGTCGGAGACCTTCTTCGACATGTTCGGAAAACCTTTCCGGAGGGGTGCGTTCAGAGGGCTCGGTCAGGGCGGCGCAGCCGTCGGGCGGCCGTCCGGGCTGCTTGCCGGGCGCCCGTCCGGGCCGCTTGCCGGCCGGCCGCGGCGGCGGCCGCCGCGG
>NZ_JBHJUW010000318.1:0-2025 GCF_042268205.1 Streptomyces sp. NPDC056160 | reverse complement strand
GCCCACTCCCCCGGACAGGTGGGCCGGCCGTCCGGCAGGCCGCTACTCGCCCGCGTAGGCCCTTTTCAGCGCGGCGATGTCGAGCTTGCCCATCGCGAGCATCGCCCGGGTGGTGCGGGCCGCCTTCTGCGGGTCGGCGTCGTTGATCATGTCGATCAGCTCGTCCGGTACGACCTGCCAGGACACGCCGTACCTGTCCTTGAGCCAGCCGCAGGGGCCCGGCTCGCCGCCGTTGTCCGTGAGCCGGGCCCAGTAGTGGTCGACCTCCTTCTGGTCCGCGCAGTGGATCTGGAAGGAGATCGACTCGCTGAACGTGAACTGCGGACCGCCGTTCAGCGCGATGAACCGGTGGCCGTTCGCCGTGAACTCCACGGTGACCACCGACCCGGCGGGGCCGGGCCCGGCCTCGTTGGATCGGCCGATCCGTCCGATGCCGGAGTCCTTGAAGACCGAGACGTAGTAGTGGGCGGCCTCCTCGGCCGTGCCGTCGAACCAGAGGCAGGTGGTGAATCCCTGGGTAGCCACGGGGTCCTCCTTGGGTGTGGGACGCGGTCTTCCGTGTCGACCGGTCCGCGCGGTCACCTGTATCGACCGGACCGCGCCACAGAACTCATCGCTCGGCCGTGAATCAAATTCCCGCACCCCCTGCGACCAGCCCCCCTAACATCCCGTCCATGACGACCCCACCGCCCGCCGACGGCATCCGGCCCTTCCGGCTCGACGTCCCGCAGAGCGCCCTCGACGACCTGAACGACCGCCTCGACCGCACCCGCTGGCCCGACGAACTGCCCGGCGCGGGCTGGGACCACGGGGTGCCCACCGGCTACCTGCGCGAGCTGGTCCGCCACTGGCGGCACACGTACGACTGGCGGGCGGCCGAGGCACGGCTGAACCAGTGGCCGCAGTTCACCACCACGATCGACGGCGCGAACGTCCACTTCGCGCACGTCCGCTCCCCCGAGCCCGGCGCCACCCCGCTGGTCGTCACCCACGGCTGGCCGGGTTCGGTCGTCGAGTTCCTGGACGTCGTGGGGCCGCTGGCCGACCCGGCCGCGCACGGCGGCGACCCGGCGGACGCGTTCCACGTCGTGGTGCCGAGCATCCCGGGCTTCGGCCTGTCCGGGCCGACGGCCGACCGCGGGTGGGAGGCGGGCCGGGTCGCCGACGCCTGGGCCGAGCTGATGCGGCGCCTCGGCTACGAGCGGTTCGGCGCGCAGGGCGGCGACTGGGGCGCGGCGATCTCGCGGGAGCTGGGCCGGGCCCACCCCGACCGGGTGATCGGCGTCCACCTCAACCTGCTGCCGGGGGCGCAGCAGGCCACCGAGCCGACCGACGCGGAGCTGGCCGCGCTCGGCCCGGCCGAACGCGAGCGCACGCTCACCTCCTGGCGCCGCTGGGCGGCCTGGGAACGGGACGGCGCCGCCTACGCCCACCTGAACGCCTCCCGCCCGCAGACCCTGGCCTACGCGCTCACCGACTCACCCGTCGGCCAACTCGCCTGGATCGTCGAGAAGTTCCGCGAGTGGACGGACTGCGAGGAGTTGCCGGAGGAGGCCGTCGACCGGGACCGGATGCTCACGGACGTGATGCTGTACTGGCTGACCGGCACGGCCGCCTCGGCCGCCCGCATCTACTACGAGCGGGCCCACACCCGCACCGGCCGGGCCGCCGCGCCCGCCGAGCCGTCGACCGCGCCGACCGCCCTCGCCGTCTTCCCCGCCGAGCTCCAGGTTCCGCTTCGGCACCGCGCGGAGCGCACGGAGAACATCGTGCGCTGGACCGAGTTCGACCGGGGCGGCCACTTCGCGGCGATGGAGGAGCCGGACCTGCTGGTCGGGGACGTACGGGCGTTCTTCCGGCAGCTGCGCGCCGGGGGCTGAGGCCACGGGCCGGGACCCTGGGCGACTCGCGGGTGCTCGGGGGTCCTCGGGGTTTGGCTGGCCGTGGCAGAACATCCACGGGCAGTGTGACCGGGCGGGGGGGGCGGGGGCGGGCGGCGCGCGCCCGGGGTCGAGGCGGGCGCGG
>NZ_JBHJUW010000317.1:0-2081 GCF_042268205.1 Streptomyces sp. NPDC056160 | reverse complement strand
TCGCGGTGCTGGCGGTGCTGAAGGCGGGGGCGGCCTATCTGCCTCTCGATCCTGCCTATCCGGCGGCTCGGGTGGCGCACATGGTCAGCGACGCCCGGCCCGCGCTCGTGTTGACGGCGACCGGGCATTGCCCGTCGGCGGACGTCGGAGCCGCAGCGCCGGTGTTGCTGCTGGACACGCTGGACGTGCAGGATCAGCCGTCGGACAATCCGGTCACCGCACTCGCGCCCGATCATCCCGCGTACGTCATCTACACCTCCGGCTCCACCGGCCGACCCAAAGGCGTCGTCGTCGCCCACCGCAACGTGGTGCGGCTCTTCGACGCCACCCGGAAATGGTTCGGCTTCGGTCCCGACGACGTGTGGACGCTGTTCCACTCGTACGCCTTCGACTTCTCCGTCTGGGAGTTGTGGGGAGCGCTGCTGCACGGCGGCCGACTGGTCGTGGTGCCCTACGAGGTCAGCAGGACGCCAGGCGCCTTCCTCGACCTGCTGGCCGATCACGGCGTCACCGTCCTCAACCAGACGCCGTCGGCCTTCTACCAGTTGGCACAGGCCGACTCCGACGCCTCCCCGCCTGGGCGCGAACTCGCCTTGCGTACCGTAGTGTTCGGCGGTGAGGCACTCCAACCGGCACGCCTCGCCGACTGGTACCGGCGCCACCCCGACGACAAGCCGGCCCTGATCAACATGTACGGCATCACCGAGACCACGGTCCACGTGTCGTACCAGCCGCTGACCCGGGAGCGAGCAACCGCCGCGGCGGCCAGCGTCATCGGCGTCGGAATCCCCGACCTGCGGACGTATGTGCTTGGACCGGGGCTGGAGTTGGTGGCGCCCGGTGTGGTGGGGGAGCTGTATGTCGCGGGGGCTGGTGTCGCCCGCGGCTATCTGGGCAGGTCCGGCCTGACGGCCGAGCGGTTCGTGGCGGACCCGTACGCTCCCGAGCCCGGCGCTCGTATGTACCGCACCGGTGACCTGGTGCGGTGGAACCAGGACGGCGAGCTGGAGTTCATCGGCCGCGCCGACCACCAGGTCAAGATCCGCGGCTTCCGTATCGAACCCGGCGAGATCGAGAACGTCCTGACCGACCATCCCGACGTCGCCGAGGCCGCGGTGGTCGTCCGCGAGGAGCAGTTCGGCGATGCCTGCCTCATCGCCTACGTGGTGACACGGGGAATTCTCCGCGCCGGTGGCGTAAGGGAGTTCGCATGGGACCGGCTGCCCGACTACATGGTGCCGGCGGCCGTCGTCGTACTGGACCGCATGCCGCTCACCGCCAACGGCAAGCTGGACAAGGCGGCACTCCCGGAGCCGGACTTCACCGCGCCCAGATCGGGGCGGGAGGCCTGCACGCCGCAGGAGCAGATCGTGTGCGATCTGTTCGCGCAGGTGTTGGGGCTGCCGCGGGTCGGCGTCGAGGACGACTTCTTCGACCTGGGCGGGCACTCGCTGCTGGCCACCCGCCTCATCGCCCAGCTCCGCGCCGCGTTCGGCGTGGAGCTGGAGCTGCGTGCGCTGTTCGACGGGCCGACGCCGGCCGCGGTGGCGGCCTTCCTCGACACCGCGGGACCCGCTCGGCCGCCCCTGGCGGCGCGAGAACGCCCGCCGGCCCTATCCCTCTCGTCCGCTCAGCGGCGGCTGTGGTTCCTGCACAAGTTGGAGGGGCCGACCGCCACGTACAACATCCCCCTGGTCGTACGACTGACCGGCACGTTGGACCGTGACGCGTTGCGGGCCGCCCTCGGTGACGTGGTGGCCCGGCACGAGAGTCTGCGGACGGTGTTCCCCGAGGCCGACGGCACGCCGTACCAGCACGTCCTCGACAGCGTGAACGTGGAGATGCCCGCCACCGTCATCGCCGAGGCGGAGCTAACGGAGGCCCTGAAGTCGGCGGCCCGGCATGCCTTCGACCTGGCGGCCGAAATCCCCCTGCACGCTGAGTTGTTCACGGTGTCCGAACACCGACACGCGCTGCTGCTCGTCCTGCATCACATCGCGGGTGACGGGTGGTCGTTGGGCCCGCTGGCCACGGACCTTACGCGTGCTTATGCGGCGCGGGTGGAGGGGCGGGTGCCGGAG
>NZ_JBHJUW010000316.1:0-2082 GCF_042268205.1 Streptomyces sp. NPDC056160 | reverse complement strand
TGCGGGTGCTGAGCGAGGGTGGGTGTGGTGTGCCGTCGTTGATGGAGGCGTTGGAGACCAGGCGGGCTGAGGTGCTGGGGCAGGCCGAGCGGCTACGTGAGCAGATCGCTGGTCTGTCCGAGGAGTTGTCGCGAGCTGAGGAGCGGCTGGCGCGGTTGCAGATCGCGCGCGAGACGGTGGAGGAGGTGCTGGCCGCGCCGTCTTCGCCGGTGCCGGACACGGACGCCGCGGATGGGGGTGACGGCGGGGTCGCTGTGGCGCTGGTGAAGGCCGAGGCAGAGCTGGACGTGACGGTGATGTCGCCGGAGTACCGGGAGATCATCGCCCTGTTCGCGACCTCGGGGGCGTCGATGCGCTGCAAAGAGGTCTGCCAGCACCTTGGTCTGAGGCTGGAGCCGCGGCATGTCGAGGGGATGCGCTCGAAGCTGAAGCGGCTGGTGGAGCGCGGGATCCTGGCCGAGCCGTCGTCCGGGCTGTTCAAGGTCGACGGCAGGAAGCAGGGGTGGTGAGCACGGTGGGGCCGGCCGGCGGTGTGCTCGAGGAGTGTGAGGATGCCTTCGCCGCCTCGGCGGGCATGTTCGCTGCGGCGTGCGCGGAGCTGGCGGCCCCGAAGGCGGCGGCGATGACGCACGCGCAGCTGGAGGATTTGCTGGGGGCGCGGATGCGTGAGGTCACCCGGCAGTTGTTCCAGGACCACCTGACCCTGCGGTCCGGCAACGAGGTGCGCCGGCAGGAGGTCGTGGACGCCGCCGGTGTCGAGCGCTCGAGGATCGAGCGGGGCCGGCGCCGGACGCTGGCCACGGTCTTCGGCAAGGTCACTGTGACCCGGATCGCTTACCGGGGCACCAGGGTGGCGGACCTGCACCCGGCCGACGCGGTGCTGAACCTTCCGGACGGAATGCACTCGCACGGGCTGGCCAGGCTCGCCGCGATCGAGTCCGCCCGCGGCAGTTTCGCCGACGCCTGCGAGCGGATCAACGCCCACACCGGCTCCGGCATCGGACACCGGCAGGTCCAGGAACTCGCCATCGGCGCCGCGGCGGACATCGACGCGTTCTATGACGCCCTCGTTCCCGCTCCCTGCACCGACACCACGCCACTGATCTTGTCGGTCGACGGCAAGGGCGTGGTCATAAGACCCGAAGCTCTGCGCGAGGACACCGCGAAGGCCGCGGCGGCCAAGGGCGGCAACGCGATGAAGACCCGGCTGGCGTCCGGAGAGAAACACGGCAGGAAACGGACGGCCACCCTGGGAGCCGTCTACGATGCCGAACCCGCACCGCGCACGGTCGACGACATCATCACCGACCCCGACCAGCAGGACGACGCCGTCCATGGCGCAAAACCCGAGCGTCGCCAGGGACCCAAGGCCAGATCGAAGTGGCTGTGCGGCTCGGTGAACGACACCGCCGCGCAGGTCGTGGCCGCTGTGTTCAACCAGGCAGGGCACCGCGACCCCGGCCACCGCCGCCCGTGGGTCGTCCTGGTCGACGGGGCCCGCCACCAGATCGACCTCATCAAGACCGAAGCACAGCAGCGCGGCGTGGATGTCCACATCATTGTCGATCTGATCCACGTGCTCGAATATCTGTGGCGAGCGGCATGGTGCCTGCACGAGGGCGGCGATGCCTCCGCCGAGGCATGGGTCGCCCGTCACGCCCGCGTCCTGCTGGGCGGCGGTGTGCGGCAGACCACCGCCGCACTCGAGGCAGCCGCCCACGCCGTCGGACTGCGCGGCACCTCGCGCAAGGGCATCGACGAGGCCGTGAACTACCTGACCAGCAAGGCCGAGTACCTGCGCTACGACACCGCCCTGGAACGCGGCTGGCCGATCGCCACCGAGATCATCGAGGGAGCATGCCGGCACCTGGTCAAAGACCGCCTGGACATCACTGGCGCCCGCTGGGGCCTGTCCGGTGCCGAAGCCGTACTCAAGCTGCGTGCCGTCCGCGCCAACGGCGACTTCGACGCCTACTGGACCTGGCACCAGCAGCAGGAGTTCACCCGCAACCACCAGGCACGCTACCGCGGCCAGCTCATATTCCCTGACTGATCGACAGCACCCTCAATAGATCTGCACCC
>NZ_JBHJUW010000315.1:0-2177 GCF_042268205.1 Streptomyces sp. NPDC056160 | reverse complement strand
GCTCGGCTGCCGGGCCCTCGCCCGATGCGGTGGTGCGTACGGCCTACAGGTACGGCCCCCCGGACCGGCCGCCCAGGTGGGGGTCGTCGCCGCCCTCGTGGCCGACTCCCGGCGGCAGGGCGCGGCGCATCTGCTCCAGCTGGGCGCGGGCGGCCATCTGCTGCGCGAACAGCGTCGTCTGGATCCCGTGGAAGAGTCCTTCCAGCCAGCCCACCAACTGCGCCTGGGCGATGCGCAGTTCCGCGTCGCTCGGGGTTCCCTCGTCGGTGAACGGCAGGGAGAGCCGCTCCAGCTCCCCGACCAGCTCGGGCGCGAGACCGTCCTCGAGCTCCTTGACCGAGCTGGCGTGGATCTCCTTGAGCCGGACCCGGCTGGCCTCGTCCAGAGGAGCAGCCCGCACCTCTTCGAGCAGCTGCTTGATCATGCTGCCGATCCGCATGACCTTGGCGGGCTGCTCCACCTGCTCCGTCACCGGGGTCTCGCGCGAGTCGTCGTCTCCGCCGCCCCCGAGCGCCATACCGTCCTGGCCCACGACCAGGATCTGCGGATTCTCCGGCGACCGTTCGTTCCTCGGCATCTCCATGCGGCCATTCTCTCGTACCGGCAGTTCTCATCTCCTTGGTGCCCCCCGGGGCGGGTGATCCACCGTGTGAGCGCCGCCGGAGTCCGCCGGACGGGCCAGACGCTCCAGGCGGGCCGCGCAGTGGTCCAGCCAGCGGGACTCGGCCTCCGCGCGGCAGATCGACTGCTCCAGGACCAGCAGCCGGACCACCTCCCCGGCGTGTTCGGGCAGCCGCGCGAGGACCTCCGCCCGCTGCCGCACGCGGTCCTGCAGCGCCTCGGACACGTGCCGGCGCTGCGCATCGACGATCTCGCGCACGTCGACGCCGGGGGCTCCCACGGCCAGCACCAGCTTGGCGGTCAGTTCGTCGGGCGCCGGCTCGGTGGGCGGCTCCGCGCCCCGCTCCTCGGCGCCTTCCACGGGCCGCGTGTACCAGGACCGCAGTTCGACGCGGCCCGCCTCGGTCAGCGCGTACGTCGCCCGTCCGGCCCGGTCGACGCCCTCACGGACGACCAGGCCGTCCCGTTCCAGACGGCCCAGGGCCGCGCAGACCCGTCCGAGGTGCAGGGGCCACGCCGCCGCGGTGCGGGCCTCGAACTCGGCGCGCAGCCGGGAGGCGGAGCGGGGGCCGGTCGCCAGGAGTGCCAGCAGCGCGTGCGGTATCGCCATAACCGGATTGTGCAGTGGATTCGGCCTGGCGGCTGAACCCGGAATGCCGGATCGGCCCAGCGATGTGACTGTGGTGGCACTGCACACCGCTGATCGGTATTGACCGACACTGATCGGCACCGATCGGCCACCGTGAGGGGGTCCCCGGTTGACTCCATGGCTGCGCGTCGCACTGCGTACGGCGGGACCGCTGGTCGTGCTGGGCGCGCTCGCCCTGCACGGTGCTCCCGCCCGGGCGTGCGCCCCCGCACACGAGCCGTCCTCCTCCGCTTCGGAGCACACCCCCACGCCGCCGCCCTCCGCCACGGCGCCCGGCCAGGACACCGTCGCCCCGCCGGACCCGCCGAGCCCGTCCCCTGCGCCGCACCCGTCCCGTACGCAGCCCCCCGCGTCGCAGGGCACGCCCCCGCCGCTCTCCTCGTCGCCCGCCTCCACCCCTTCCCCGGTGGCCGCCGCCATCGCCCCGTCGGCCGCCGCCCCCTTGCTCCACGAACCGTCACGAGCGGGCAGCGCGGCGGAGGAAGGGCGGCAGCGGCCGGGCCGCCCCCATCGGCACGGGAGCGAGGTGGAGGGCGCCGACCGGGGCCGGCCGGGTCATGACCGGGACGACGGCGCGGATTCCGGCGCGAGCGGCACACCGACGGCCGCGCCCCAGGCGTCGGCGGCCGTCGCCCCCTCGTCCTCCGCGCCGCGGACCGCGCCCGTCCCCCGGCCCGCGGTCGGGGACGGGCCGGCGACCGGTCCCGTACTGGAGATGCTGCCGCTGGGCAGCGGGCTGGTCCTGATCGGGCTCGGCCTGGGACTGGCGTTCATCGCCCTGCGGGGACGCCGGGCCTAGGGCGTGTTTCGAAAGTAGCGCCGTCCGTCCGGAGGGCGGGCCCCGCGGCGTCTGGTGCGTGCGATCGCAAGGCGGAGGGTCGTCCTCGTACCGGACGTACGTGGACGA
>NZ_JBHJUW010000314.1:0-2235 GCF_042268205.1 Streptomyces sp. NPDC056160 | reverse complement strand
TTTCAGAGTGAAAAATCATGTTTATTGATTCAGAAAAACGGCTGAAACAACTTTCAGATGAGGCAAAGAAAAACACCGAGGATCTCGAAGAAGCAAAGAAGAATTCAAGGTTTACACAGGTATCCCCAAAAGGTTGGGAACGCGTTCGAGAGCTGTTGAAGGATAGCCAAGGCATATCAGCACTGAAGCTGTACTCATTTTTAGCGGAGCATATCGATCCTACGTGTGGCGCTGTCGTTGCGGATCAGCAATTCCTAGCTGAAAAACTTGGAGTTAGCAGAAGCACAATTATTCGGTGGCTCAATTACTTAGAATCAAAAAATGCATTAGTTAGAATCCCCGTTGCTGGTAAGGTTTGTGCGTATGCCCTCGATCCACATGAAGTCTGGAAGGGATACAACACTACGAAAAACCATGCAGCGTTTGTCACTAAAACACTGGTCAACAAAGACGGTGATATTCAGCGCCGAATCATGGCCATGTTTTCAAATTGAGCCAGCGGCAGGCGGACAATCAGGGGCTACGTGTTAACGTTTTGACCATGATTGTCTATCCTGCATTGCTCTTTTACCACCTAGACAGCACCATAGCGATAAGATAAACATGCTCAAACGTTTTATGTAACATTAGAAAAATTCAGTTAATTAAAAAAGGTTTTCTAAATGAGCAAAAAAAATAACGTGCCAATGATACAAAATAATGGAAATCTCCAACCTTTTAGCATGGGTAATTTACCATCTATTGCTAAAACATTCCCAATGGAAATCCATACAACTATACTTCAACAGCTTAACCCATTGGAGCATATATCCAATGCTATAAGTAGGATTTGTTACTATAAAGAACAGTGTAAAGCACTTGAGCTTGAGTCACTCAAAATAAAAGAACAAGCCAGTTTGATGCACCTTAAAATAGATACTAATTTTAAAAAGGCAATGTATGAGCTAGAAACAAGAAGAAAGAGTAATGAGTTGAAGTTGATAGCTGCTGCAAATGATTTTAAGCAAATATCAATAACAAAATCAGACTTAATTAAAGAGATATCAAAGCTTGTTTCAAGCATATGTAGCAATGACGTTTCGTTGGAAAGTAAAAAGGCGATGAACGATACTCTTATCATTATGAAAGGCATGCTCAGTGATCAACGGTCTGAGTCATATGAAAAATTCAAATCTTTGTTAAGTAGTATTGATTCTAGTTACAATGATGCGTTGTTGATAGAGGATCATCAGGATAATTATGTTTAATATCATACTCGGAGTTGCTGCTGTAGGTGTTGGTTTATATATCTTGAACGAGCTTGATGAACGCGCCGGAGAAGAAAAAAAGCGATGGGAAAATCAACGAGAATCAGTATGTAAAAGCATCGAAGAACATAAGAGATATATAGAACAACATGTCGAATATGTTCAATCAATGTATGATTTTCATCAGTTAGTTGACCTTCATTATTCATGTATGAAAGTGGCAAATGAAGCATATAAACTTCTTAATGATGCTAAAAAATCAATGGGCGCTATTTATGATGCTATCAATAAACTTAAAGCTCACCGCTCTAAATTATTTAATGATAAAAAAGAAAGCAATGATTATGAAAAGAAAAAAGAAATACAAGCAGAAATAAACATGATCAAAAAAATCATAGATGGCCTATACTCTGAATTAGATTTAATTAAAAAGGATAAAGAACATTTTTATCAGGAATTAAAAGGTTTTAACTTAAAAACTAGCAGCATTAAATACAGAATTAGAGACAATACCGGATATAAAGGCTTTGATTGGTATAATCGGTTACAAGAACGAACTTTACTTCGACGTTAGTTTTGCACTGAAACTATATCAGATAACAATCCTCCACGGTTCCGGCAGCGCCTTGAGCGCAACCGGAAACCGTCTGGGGAGAACCCCAGACCCCCATCGCTGCAACATCGACGGTCTGCGACCACCTGCCAACCGAGTAACTGCCTGTTCCGTGCGAATAGGCTTTACAGGGGGCTGGCGCGGTTCCTGGCGACCTGAAAGCCCCTGGTTAGGGGTATCGGCGCGCCTGACCTCCTGAGAGCCTCTGTAACGCATTTTCGCGCCTCCCATGCCCTGGCGGGCATTTAAAACCCGTTTCGTGCGTCTGAGAGCGTTTGAAGGGCTATCTGACGACTCATCCCCGAAAGAACAACGACGGAATCACCGACAACATGCGAGAGGTGGCACCGCTCGCCGCAGCCCCAGCGACCGAAC
>NZ_JBHJUW010000313.1:0-2242 GCF_042268205.1 Streptomyces sp. NPDC056160 | reverse complement strand
CGCAACGCTACAAACCAGCGCCTACGCACACGCTGCGTCACCACCCGCCGAGCCCGCGGACACCTCCGCACCGCTCAACTTTGAAGACCCGCCAACCTTGCACACCATGGAGTGTCAGGCGTGCGGACAGGCGAGCGTCGACAGCACGGACCCCACGGACGGCACGCGTTGGGCGGCCGACCACTTCAAGGCACACCGTGGCCACCTGACCTACCAAGAGCACATCGAGCGGTCGTACCGATTCGAGCCCGGAGCGTGGCAGTGAGCAGTGATCAGGAACTGTTGGCACCTATCCGGCCGATCACGGCAACGGTTGGGGACGACGTGAAGACCTTTCACGCCCTGGATGACGACGGCAAACCGGTCTGTGGGGCTGTCGGCGAACTAACCCAGTGGCAGCGCACAGTTTCGTGTGCCGCGTGCCTGTCGCCCTGAGGGCGTGACCCACCGCCCACGGCATAGGTTGAGTCAGGCACCGCAAGCGCCAACACGCTTGCCCTATCGAAAGGGTGCACATGAAACGAATCATTGCGCGACTGTGGAAACTCATTCGCGGCCCCCTGCAATGGCGCGTCCTGTGGTTCGCGCACGCCAAATTCATGATCGGCGTGACGGGCGTAGTACGAAACGAGGCGGGGGAGGTGCTACTCCTTAAGCACCGCATGTGGCCCGCAGACCGGCCATGGGGCCTACCGACCGGCTACGCAATCAAGAGCGAGGAATTCCCGCAGACCATCGTTCGCGAGGTCCGGGAAGAAACCGGTCTTGAAGTCGTACCGGGGCGACTCGTTCAGGTAACCAGCGGCTACAAACTCCGCGTGGAAATCGCCTACGAAGCGCTTCACGTGGGTGGAACTCTCAAGCTCGACGGCTTCGAGATTCTGGAGGCGAAATGGTTCAGCCCGGACGCACTCCCGGAGGGGATGCAGAAGTCCCACATTCAGCTCATCAAGGCGGGTGCGGCGGCTTAACGCAACTCGCCCCGAACGAGTCTGTAACCGGCGCTAAGGCAATGGCGGCACTGGCGGCCATTCGCGCGGACGTGTCCCCGCTCACGGCAAAGCATCCGGATCACGTGTTCCGGCCCCTGTCGGAAATTCTCAGCCGGTGGGCGGCAGAGGGCATCGACACCACGCCTTTCCATGCGGGCGTCGAAAACGCGAAACGGCGGTACGCCGGATATGAGGTTCCCCCGAGATGTGGGGAGAGGTGACAGCAGGTCAGATAGGGCTCACGAGAGGAGATCTGACGATGCCTGCCCCGAGGAAGTACCCGCTGGAGTTGCGAGAGCGTGCGGTGCGGATGTACCGCGCTTCCGAGCCGAAGCCTGTGATCCGCCGCATGGCCGAGGAACTCGGCGTGCACCACGAGGCCCTGCGCAACTGGATTCGCCAGGCCGAGGCCGATGCCGGCGAGCGAGGCGACATGCTCACCACCGCCGAGCGTGAGGAGCTTGCCGCTCTACGGAAGGAGAATGCCCAGCTCAAGCGTGCGAATGAGGTCCTGCGGACGGCCTCGGCTTTTTTCGCGGCCCAGCTCGACCCGACCCGGCCCAGGTGACGGCGCTCGTTGACGAGCACCCGCATCTGGGGGTCGAGCCCGTACTCCGGGAACTGAACATCCCCTCCTCCACCTACTACCGGTGGCGCCAGGCCGAGACCGAGCCGTGCGAACGGCGCCGCCGGGACGCCGAGCTGACGGGCAGGATCCGGCAGGTCCACGACGAGTCCGGCGGGATCTACGGCTCCCCCCGCGTACACGCCGTCCTCAAGCGTGAGGGCGTCCACGTCGGCCGCAAGCGCGTCGAGCGGCTCATGCGCCAGGCCGGCCTGGCCGGAATCAGCCCCCGCCGGGGCAAGGGCTTCACTCGGCGTGACCTGGACGCCGATCTGGCGCCTGACCTGGTGCAACGCGATTTCACCGCGAACGGACCGAACCGGCTGTGGGTCACCGACCTGACCATAATTCCCACCGAAGAGGGGCCGCTGTGGCTGTCCGCGATCCGCGACGCATTCTCCCGCCGTGTCGTCGCCTGGGAGACCTCCGCCCGCGCGGACGCGGACCTGGTCCTCACCTCGCTGGAGTATGCCCTGGCCAGCCGCGAAGTCGCCCCCGGCGAGCTCGTTCACCACGCCGACCACGGCTGTCAGGGCGGATTCAACCGGTCGTCGCAACACCTTGTGATCAGCGAGGTGTGGGATGGTTCGTCGTCAGCAGGCGGCCGATCGGGCGGTGCGCCCGA
>NZ_JBHJUW010000312.1:0-2278 GCF_042268205.1 Streptomyces sp. NPDC056160 | reverse complement strand
GTCAGGTCAGCCCGATCGCCTTCGAACAGCGAACGGTTACGCTGACCACTGCCGCATAGCAAACGGTGTCCACGGCTCAGGGGGAAGCCCCGGGAAGATCGGACAGACGCTGCTGACCGCCTGGATCGCCAAGGAAAGTCTGCGCACCCTCCTCGCTCTGGCCCGCACCGGCGCCGACCGCCACCGCATCGGCCAGGCCCGCTACAAGTTCCTCACCTGGTGCGCGGACGCCGACATCCCGGAAGTGCGTACCCTCGCCACCACCGTGGACCGCTGGTGGAACGAGATCGCCGCGTTCATCGACACCGGACACAGCAACGCCAAAAGCGAGGACATCAACCGCGTGATCAAGCTCGTCGCCCGCGCCGCCTTCGGGTTCCGCAACGCTACGAACCAGCGCCTACGCACACGCTGCGTCACCACCCGCCGAGCCCGCGGACACCTCCGCACCGCTCAACTTTGAAGACCCGTCATAGCCCACTGCGGCCGTCCCGGACCAGCGCACACAGCAGAACCGGCATAGCGCGAGGCCACGATCTCCAACCGGTTCGGCGGGCAGGGCCGGCCTCATCGAAGCCGTCATCGAAGAGGTCGTCGCAGCGGCGCGGGCCTCCGGTGCGCTGCGGCCCGAGCTCACGGCGGGCGACCTCCACGCCCTCGTCGTCGACGACGCCCTCGCCCTCAAGCACGGCAAACGGCCTCCCCCGGGACGACTACGACCGCGCCGCACCCACTACCTTCTGGACGGGGTCCGAGCACGCTCGTCCGCGTCTGGCGAGGATACGTAGGGGTCCGCGCACAACCCGCCTCGGCAGGCCGCATCGCGGGCTGCCGCCTCCGCGGACGCGCCGCGGGGACGCCCATCGCGCCGACGCACGACTCGCGGCCGAACCGCCACCCCTCGTCGTCCGTCAGTGCTGGACGTGCACTCCGGCCTCCCGTCGGCAGGACATGCCCGTGAGCATGTTGCCGGTGGCGGCGGTGACGACCGAGTCGAGCCGGTCCCGGGCTTGCAGGAGATCGGTGATGCGCTGGTCGACCTGCTCACGCTCCGTCGCCAGCCGCTTGCGCAGGGCGGGTGTGGCACGACCGTCGATGACGCAGGGCAGGAGTTCGGCGATGGTCTTACGTCAGGTTTTAGCGTAACCGACGCGCACCTCACCAGGGGACTGCCTCCCCGTTCGTCTCCTGGCGCACGAGGACCCGGACAAGAGGAGAACGCCAAAAATGACCGCGAGCCAGATGACCGGCCTCACCGACCCCCCGTCCACCCCGATCGTGTCGGAATTGCGCACGGTGTAACGCACTCCCCCCGGTGAGGCGCACCCGAGACGCACGATCCGGGTTCCCTCGACGGTGACGACCTGGCTGATCTGGTCGGACGGATTGTGCACGGTCGGTGGACTGACGCGGTTCGAACACTTCGAGTTCGGACGGCGGCTGCTCCTGGACGGACTGCGTGCCGTGCGGCGCTGAGCCCAGTGGCGGTGCCGTGGAATCCAAGGTCAGGCGCCGTCCAACGCCGCGAACCACCGTCATCGGCTCCTGCATCTGATGCTCACCCTGAAGCGCAGCGACCAGTATCGCCGATCACCCGGCCGCTGGCTGGCCCGCACCGCTACCGGATCCGGACTCCAGATATCGGCGCAGGGCCTCCCGCCCTCCCGGAACGAAGAGCCATTCATCAGCGACTTCACGAAGTTCGTCGACTGTCATCCAGTCCTGCCAAGCGATCTCACCTGGGTCCGGGACCAAAGGGCCCGTCACGACAGCCTCGTGCACCCCGAACCACACGGGGCCGATCCCCTTCCGGCAAAGGAACTTGAACATGAAACGCACGGGCGCACGAACGCCCAGCTCTTCGGTCAGCTCGCGGACTGCCGCCTGCTCGTACGACTCGCCCACGTTCACGGCACCGCCGACCATCACGTCGTAACAGCCCGGGAACCGGGACAACGTCTCGGCCCGTCGCAGCACCAAGATCCGCCCATCGCGATCACGACAGATCGTCGTTGCAATGCGATGCGGCCACTTCTCACGCACCGCCTCATCTCGGTCGACGACTCCCAACACGCGGTCATGCTCATCGACATGCTCAACCAGTTCACTCACGGAGGCACGATCTCAGAGTGCGGGATGTGGCGTTCCGTCGGTCTTGTCATCGCTCGATGGTGTGACGTTGGGGCATCGCTGCCGGTCAGGAGTTCGGGGTTCGCTTGGGTTGTGGCATGAGCATGCGCAAGTCGTACCCGAGCGATCTCACCGATGAGCAGTGGGA
>NZ_JBHJUW010000311.1:0-2284 GCF_042268205.1 Streptomyces sp. NPDC056160 | reverse complement strand
CGAGTACTTGTAGGTCCCCAACGGGAACTCCTGATCTCTGGAACTTCATAGTTCCAGTGTCCAGGGTGTCCACGACCAGGGGGAAACCTCCCAGCACGTCCCTGGGTGGCTGTTGCGACAACCTGTGTGTCAGGGCACGGATCTTGTCCTTCAAGGACCGGATAGGCCGGTCGGCGATGAAGGTGTAGACGTACCACTTGTCCGTACCTCGCTTGCGTTTCCACTGGAGACGGAACCCAAGGAAGTCGAACCCTTCGCTCATGTGCACGACGCGGGTCTTGGCTTCGGAGAACCGAAGCCCCAATGGCGCGAGCACATCAGCGATTTCCTCGTGCAGCGCTTCCGCAGCGTCACAGTCACCGAACACGAGCACGACGAAATCGTCCGCGTAGCGGACGATCCGCCAGTTCGGCAATCCCCTCCGGCGACGGAGGGCGCGACTTACGGGGCTGCCCATCACCCCGCCCGGCCGCCACGGCCCGTGGGCGTGCTCATCGAGCGCGCTCAGGGCGATGTTGGCCAGCAGCGGAGACAGGACGCCTCCTTGCGGCGTGCCAGTCGGGTTGTCCTCGAAGTGACCGGTTTCGGTCATGACCCCGGCCTTGAGGAACGCCTTGACCAGCATGGGCACGTGCTTGTCCTTGACCCGAGTCCGCACCCGGTCCATGAGGGCCGTGTGGTCGATCGAGTCAAAGCACGCTTCGATATCCGCATCCAGCACCCAGCGGTAGCCTTTGGTGCCGAAATACTGAATCTCCGCGACTGCATCGTGTGCCCGTCGCTTCGGCCGGAACCCGTATGAGACAGGCAGAAAGCCGGCCTCGAACATCGGCTCCAGCACGAGCTTCAGCGCCGCCTGAACGACCCGGTCCGCAATGGTCGGAATTCCCAGCTTCCGGACCTTTGCGCTGCTACCTGGCTTGGGGATTTTGCGTTCCCGCACCGGGAGCGGACGGAACGATCCGTCCTTCAACTGGGTTCGCAGGCCGTCCAGGAACCCGGAAATCCCGGCGATCTCCTCAATATCGGCGACGGTCAGGCCGTCGACTCCGGGAGTTTTCGCGCCGGTGTTGCCCGCGACCCGCTCGAACGCCACCAACAGTGTCGCCGGATCGTGCACGAAGTTGAACAGGTCGTCGAACCTGCGGCCGGGATCGGCCGCCGCCCAACGGTGAAGCTTGGCCTGCATCCTCGATACCCGAGCACGTGGCCCCACCGGGTCCGTCGCGTTCGTGGCGCCGGTGTTCACCGGCGCGTCTTTCGACGTTGCAGCCTCCTTCCCTTCTCGAAACCGCTGCCGTCCTTCCCCATGCGCCGGGCTTTCCCCGGCTCGGAGTACTACGACGGCTCCGCCCATCCCAGCCCGGTCAGCGGTCGGTGCGCTCAGCCACCCTCCCGGGCTGGCGGCCCGGCCGGGTGGCAAGACCCGGATGGTTCCCGTGTTCACTGTGATTCGCTCGACGGAGGAGGAGCCCGACTCTGCCCCTGCGGCATCACCACGGCTACCCCACAGCAATTCACCGTGGTTTCCCGGCCAGCCGTCCTATCCGACCCAGGAGTTACCCACCGATATCCGGTGGGTTGCGCACCGCCCCCGGCCCATATCCGCCAGATTTGAGCCGGTGCAAGATGAAGGGACGTAAACGCCGGTTCCTCTCGTACTCCTTTCCGTCCCGCTCGCCGGACCCGCACCATCTGGCAGTGCTGGCACGTCCCGGCTTTGTCAGGGCTGCTTCCCGCCCTCACCGGCACCACCCGGATCAGACTGCCCTCAGCTCCACCGTCCTGCTGCGACAGGATCAGCGACGAAGGTCTCCCACCTCCGTTCGAATCAACAGCGCCTCACGGCGCACAGGCCGTTCCTTGCGGACGATCAGCCGCATGCCCTTCGGCCAGCCCTCCAGTAGGCTGCCGGTGAACTCGGCGCCCCATGCCCCGTCACGGACTTCGCCGTCGGTCTCGATGGCCAGGGCCAGGCTGATGCCGGGATCTTCAGCACGTGCTGGTGGATGGTGTCGGTGACCGTCATGCCGACGGAGTAGGACAGCCAGCGGCCCGCTTCACGAGCCAGGCGACGAACCCGTGGGTGCCGCCGCCGGAATCGGTGCATACGAGGGTCTGCCGTCCCCGCCAGTAGCGCTTGGGCAGTTGGGCCAGGGCCAGGCGGGCGGCGGTGATGTGGTCGGCCCGTGTTGTCGGGTAGCCCCGGCGCATTACTGCGCCGGGGCCCCCTCAGAACCGTGCTTGCCCGCTTTCCAGGCACACGGCTCAAGCAAGCCCCGGG
>NZ_JBHJUW010000310.1:0-2284 GCF_042268205.1 Streptomyces sp. NPDC056160 | reverse complement strand
CGTTCAGCCCCCGGCCGGGGGGGCCTGCGCCGGGGGGGTGCGCCCCGCCGCGGCGGCCCCCACCAGCCCGGCGTCCGTGCCCATCTGCGCCGGGACGACCGTCAGGCGCCGGACGAAGGAGAGGGTCGCGTAGTCGGCCAGGGCCTTGCGCAGCGGGTCGAACAACACGTCCCCCGCCTTGCCCACTCCGCCGCCGACCACCGCGATGTCGATCTCGACGAGGGTCGCCGTCGCCGCGATGCCCGCGGCCAGGGCGCGGGCGGCGCGTTCGAAGGAGGCCACGGCGACCGGGTCCCCGGCGCGGGCCGCGGCGGCGACCGCGGCGGCCGTGGCGTCACCGTCGGGGCCCGGCCGCCAGCCGTTCTCCAGCGCCCGGCGGGCGATGTTCGGGCCGCTGGCGATGCGCTCCACGCAGCCGCGCGCCCCGCACGGGCACGGGTCCCCGTCCAGGTCGACGCTGATGTGGCCGATGTGGCCCGCGTTGCCCGTCGGGCCCGGGTGCAACCGGCCCCCGAGGACCAGGCCGCCGCCCACTCCGGTGGAGACCACCATGCACAGCGCGTTGTCGTGCCCGCGGGCCGCGCCCTGCCAGTGCTCCGCCGCCGTGATGGCCACGCCGTCGCCGATCAGTTCCACGGGCAGCCCGCCCGCCGCGGCCCGGGCCCGCTCCACCAGCGGGTAGCCGCGCCAGCCGGGCACGTTGACCGGGCTGACCGTGCCGGCGGAGGCGTCCACCGGGCCCGCGCTGCCGATGCCCAGTGCCGTGGCCCGTCCCCACAGCTCCGACGTGCTCAGCTCGCCGAGCACGTCCTCCACGGCCCGCATGACGGTGTCGCCGTCCTCCTGCGCGGGAGTGGCGCGCTGGGCGCGCACCAGGATGCTGCCGTGGCCGTCCACCAGCGCGCCGGCGATCTTGGTGCCGCCGATGTCGAGCGCGGCCACGAGGTCGGTGTGCATCAGAGTCAGATCTCCCCGTCAACCATGAAAGAACCAAGAGGTGGGCGCAGCCCGGCCGCGCGTCGGGAGCGCGGACCGAGTATGCGGTGGACAGTCTCTCGCGGGTATGACAACGTTGTCCAGGCTCTATGCTCGACGCCACATCCTCATACGCACCCAGGGACCCCGCACAGCGGCCCTGCGGACGACAAGGAACAGGACGCCGCATCGTGCCAGAGACCGCCCGCCGAGAAGACCGCCCCGCCGACCGCGCGTCCGGGACACGCTACGGCAATCGTCCGACCATGAAGGACGTGGCGGCCCGGGCCGGCGTGGGCCTCAAGACCGTCTCGCGCGTGGTCAACGGCGAGCCCGGCGTCACCCCCGACACCGAGCGGCGCGTCCAGGAGGCCATCGAGGCGCTCGGCTTCCGCCGCAACGACAGCGCGCGGGTGCTGCGCAAGGGCCGTACGGCGAGCATCGGCCTCGTCCTGGAGGACCTGGCCGACCCGTTCTACGGCCCGCTCAGCCGCGCCGTGGAGGAGGTCGCCCGGGCGCACGGAGCCCTGCTGATCAACGGCTCCAGCGCGGAGGACCCGGACCGCGAGCAGGAGCTGGCCCTGGCACTGTGCGCGCGGCGGGTGGACGGGCTGGTCATCATCCCGGCCGGCGACGACCACCGGTACCTCGAACCGGAGATCAGGGCGGGCGTGGCGACCGTGTTCGTGGACCGCCCGGCCGGGCGGATCGAGGCCGACGTCGTCCTCTCGGACAACTTCGGCGGCGCCCGCGACGGCGTCGCGCACCTGATCGCCCACGGCCACCGCCGGATCGGCTTCATCGGCGACATGCCCCGCATCCACACCGCGGCCGAACGCCTGCGCGGCTACCGGGCGGCGATGGAGGACGCGGGGATAACCGTCCAGGACGCCTGGATGTCGCTGGGTGTCACCGACCCGGAGCGGGTGCGCCGGGCGGCCGAGGAGATGCTGTCCGGTCCGGAGCCGGTCACCGCCGTCTTCACGGGCAACAACCGGGTGACGGTCACCGTGATCCGCGTCCTGGCCGCGCTGCCCCGGCCGGTCGCCCTCGTCGGCTTCGACGACATCGAACTCGCCGACCTGCTCCAGCCGGGTGTCACCGTGGTCGCCCAGGACGCGGCGGCCCTCGGCCGCACCGCCGCCGAGCGGCTCTTCCGCCAGTTGGACGGCGCTCTCCTGGCCCCCGAGCGCATCGAACTGCCCACCCGGCTCGTCCAGCGCGGTTCGGGCGAACTGCCGCCCTCGGCGTGAGCCGCCGCGGGGCCAGGCCTCGTGGACTGCGCGGCGCCCGCCCGGCCCGCTTCGGA
>NZ_JBHJUW010000309.1:0-2399 GCF_042268205.1 Streptomyces sp. NPDC056160 | reverse complement strand
CCGAACGTCCTCTCGATGATCTCGTTGCCCCGCGCGTAGCGCTGCACATGCTCTTCGTCGTGCATGTTCATCCACCCCTGCTCTTCTTCGTCGTACGGCGGTGTCCGGCTAGAGATGCGACTGTTCGGAGAGGTTTCCCAGTCTCGGATTTCCGCCCAGTTCCTGCCACGGGTCCACCGGAACCCGCACGAGGAGCGATGGGCCGCTCGCGTAGCATTGTTCGATGACGTCGTCGAAGTTCGACAGGTCAGGAGACAGTTCTATCCCGTCCCACCCGTAAGCGCGAGCCGCCGCGACATGGTCCACTCTTTTCAAGGTCCCATGCCATTTCTCACGCGAGGTTTCCGGCAGTATCTTCCCGAGACCTTGATTGACAATCGCGTACGACTGGTTGTCGATGATGAAGAGCCGTAGGCCGAGTTCTGCGCACTGCGGAAGAGCCCCGGCGTACATCTGATAGCACCCGTCTCCCGAGAAGCAGAAGACCGCATGGTCGGGGACGGCGAGCTTCGCGCCCACGGCCATGCCGAAGGCTCCACCCATGGCCGACCCCTGGTAGGCGGAGTAGAACCGGATGTTCGGGTTGCGGCGCTGCGTCACGTATTGACGGTCCTTGTAGGCCAGGCAGACGTCGTCGAAGCCGAGAGAGTCCGGCCGCCATGCTTGATGGATACGCCCCAGGAATCGGGCGAAGTCGACATTCCCCGGTGCGATTTCGATGCTTTCTCGCGCGGTGTTCAAAGAGGAAGGGGCAGCCTGCACAGCGGCGGGGGCGTAGCGTCCTCCGCCGTGGGTCAGGAGGGCCCGAAGGAGGTCCCCGATGTCACCCTTTATTCGCTTGTAATCGCCAGCGCAACGGTGCGAGAAGTCACCTTGAAGGGCTCCGTATGGGGAGTCCAGGTTAGTGAGGTGATAAACCGTACCCGCATTTATCTTACGCAGGTTCAGTACATACTCGCCGGGCTCGAATCCAAGGCTCAGTAGAACATCCTCGGGTCCCAGTGACAGCCACAGCGCATTTGCAGAATCGTTTCCTCCGAACCCTATGTGCCCGTACCCGAGTTCGTTGTTCGGATCTGTTCCCCATGCCCCGTTCACGGTCCAGACAACCGGTGCCCCGAGCGCCGCCGACACCAGGGTCGTGAGGATCGGCATGTCGGGAGAGCGAGCCGCCTCGTCGGTCACCAGCATCACTACACGCCGTCCCTCGGACGACCTGATGAAGTCTCCCGGGAACGGGGAGACGGAGGAGGAGCGGGAGTCGACGCCGTCGCCCGTCGACTGGGCCGGACGAATCGGACCGGACGATATCCTCAGTGGAGGGCACGGCCGGTTGAGCATGTCGGGATGGAATGCGATGACAACGGGCTTGCACCGGTCCAGAGCGGCCTTTACTCGATGTACATGATCAAGCAAGCGTTCAGGGTCGGAGTCCTCCACATGAATGCAGTGCTCTCCGAACTCAGCTCGCAATTGCTCCAGGATCGAGATTCCGTGACGCGATACATCCTGAAGCGGAGACTCGTCTTCTGCTGACTTCGAGTTGAGGGCGACGAGGTACACCGCCGGCACATTGTGGAACCGTGCATCGCTCATTCCGCTGCCTGCAAGCTTGGTCGCGGCACCCGTGGTGGTGATACAGGCTGCGGCCCGGCTCCCCGACGCGATGTGATAGCCCACCGGAACGAAGCCGGCCACATACTCAGGCACAGTGAAAAGGTGCGGAACGTCTACCGGGGTTCCCTGGCCGGACGCCGGTTCGAGCAGCTTGGTGAGGTGGATCACACCACCGCCCGTCACGCCGGAATAGCACACCACGCCCAATTCTTGCAGAGCGTCCACCAGGGCAGAGAATCCGGTGCCGGGCACGGGCTCGTCGAGCAGGGGATCATCCTGCTCCTGTACGGCGTCAATGCTGGGATATGACACTTTCGGCCCCCTCGAGATATTACATCACGTACACGGCGCCTGGCTGAAACGCGCCTGGCTGAAAGTGAGTATCTACTACCGCGGAGCACCTGCGCAAGACCTTTGATCATTCAACTTCTGTTCTTCCGGTATCTGTGTGTGAGATTGTGATTATGCACTCCGAGTAAAGATTAATCTCGTTGAAACCGATTGGTGTTTGAATCGCAATTTTCGCGCTGTATCAGGCGAATTGACCTCTTTGCGGTGCCCGCCTCGACGAGCCGGAGCCACCAGCTCCTCTCGCGGGCGGCTGCCGGGCGAGCGTGGTGGGGAAACGGCTCTCGACGAGCCTCGGCAGATCGGCCAGGTCAGCGCCGTCGCCTCCCCGACGTCAGCGGCCCAGCGGATCCTGCAGGAACTCATCGAGGCCGAGGCCACAGCCCACATCGGCGCCGAGCCCGGCGAGCACACCGAGACCCGCACGACGATGC
>NZ_JBHJUW010000308.1:0-2529 GCF_042268205.1 Streptomyces sp. NPDC056160 | reverse complement strand
GGTCCGCGTAGACGGCCACGCTCGCGATCCCGGCGTCCCGGCAGGCCCGGGCCACGCGGACAGCGATTTCGCCACGGTTGGCGATGAGCACCTTGCGCACGATTGAGGCTCCCTCCTTGAAACAAGCCGAGTTTAGGGACTGCCGACACGGCACTTCGACCCGTCCCCAATGGTGAGCTTGCCCACACGGAGCGTGATTCGAGGCTCGCTCGACCCGCGAAAGCCCTAGTCGCACCTTGGTACGCAGGACTCCTTCGGAAAACCCTAGCCCGCCGGTGTGGTCAAGGTCTCTGTGAGAGGGTGCTGCGGCCCACTTCGTTTCTTTGTGGAGTCCCTACGAATGGCCCAATGAATCTTTGCCCTCGGCAGGACCCTTGTCCCCAGGTTTACCGGTTAGTAGCGTTCGCGATGTCTGACAGTACTGGCGGTAACAGGGCTCCGGGTGGAGCGGTGGTCGGAAGTGGGTGGATCCGGTGGTGCGCAGACCGGTGGCATGGGTCGTGGCGGTCGTGCTCTTCGCGGAGGCCCTCGGCTTCGCGGCGGTGAACTGGCTCCTCGGTGAGGTCGTCCACCGGCAGCGGATGTCCCTGGCCGGTCTGGACTCGAACATGATGTCGACGTCCTCGAAGATCGCCGGAGTGGTCTTCGGCCTCTACCTCGCCCTGTGCGCTCTGGTCGCCCTGCTCGTCGCCGTGCGGGGCCGCCGCCCGGCCGGGTTCGGACGCGGGCTGCTCGTCAGCGCGGCCGTGGTCCACGCGCTGCTGGGCGCCTTCGCATGGGGACTGGTGGGCTGGGCGGCGTTCCTGTTCATGATCGTCGTACTGGCGCTGATCGTGCTGCTCCTGATGACGTACGACCCGCAGGCGGAGCCGCGGGAACCGCGGGCCGGCGCGTCGGCGGGCGGCCCGCAGGGCGGCGGGCCGCGCGGGCCGGCCCCGGCGGCCCCTCCGGCCGAGCCCACGGCCCCCTGAACCGGCCTCGGCTCCCCGCCGCGCCCACGGCCGCAGGCCTGGCCCGCGGCCCTCTGCCCGGCCCGGTACCTCAGGCACGGTCGCTCGGCCGAGCCCGCGGTCCCCTGACCGGCCCGGTACCTCAGGGCGGACTCAGTTCTCCTCGGCCGGGGCCCACAACTCGGTGATACCCACGCCGAGTTCCGCCAGCAGCCTGCGCAGCAGGGGCAGGCTGAGGCCGATGACGTTGCCGTGGTCGCCGTCGATGCCGTCGATGAACGGGGCCGAACGGCCGTCCAGCGTGAAGGCGCCGGCCACGTGGAGGGGCTCGCCCGAGGCGACGTACGCGGCGATCTCCTCGTCCGTCGGCTCGCCGAAGCGGACCACGGTGGAGGCGGTGGCCGCGGCGTGACGGCCGCCGGCCGTGTCCCAGACGCAGTGCCCGGTCTGGAGCGTCCCGGCCCTTCCGCGCATCGCCTTCCAGCGGGCGAGCGCCTCCTCGGCGTCGGCGGGCTTGCCGAGGGCCCGGCCGTCGAGGTCCAGCACCGAGTCGCAGCCGATCACCAGGGCGCCCTTGACCTCCGGCCGGGCCGCCACTACGGAGGCCTTCGCCTCGGCGAGGGCGAGCGCCAGTTCGGCGGGCGTGGGCGCGGTGATCGCGTCCTCGTCGACCCCGCTGACGATCACCTCCGGGTCCAGCCCGGCCTGCCGGAGCAGAGCGAGCCGGGCGGGGGACTGGGAGGCGAGTACGAGTCGGCGGCGCGGCTGGTCAGTCATGCGGCCAGCGTATCGGCGCAGGCGGCAGCGCTCACCTCAGACCGATCGCCACCATCGCGACCACCATGGCCAGCGCCACGAGAACACCGAGCCGCCGCAACATGGCCTGCATGTCGCGCAGTTCCTTCGGCGGCTCGTTCTCGGGGTCGGACCACAGCATTCCTCGATGGTCCGGCGACGGGCGGGTGCGGCGCCTGAGTACGCGTACTCAAGTTGGCGCCGGGGCGGCCCCGGGCGTCCTGGGGGTGGCTCGGGGCCGGGCCCGGGGCGGTCAGCCGGGCCAGTACGTGCGGGACCAGGCCGCCGGGCCGGGGCGGGGGATCCGGTGGTCGGCGATGCGGGACGGGTCGGCCCAGGAGTCCCGGGGGCGGGGCGCGCCGGACGGACGGTCGGCCGCCGCCGCGGCGCGCGCCCGGACCACCGCCAGTGCGGCGGCCAGCTCCTCCGGGGTGGGGTTGCCTCGTACGACCTTGATGGTCATGTGGTCTCCCAGGGGCTCACAGGGGGATGTTGCCGTGCTTCTTCGGGGGGAGGGTTTCCCGTTTGGTGCGCAGGTGACGCAGGCCGCGGATGATGTGGGAGCGGGTGTCGGAGGGGGTGATCACGGCGTCGACGTAGCCGCGTTCGGCGGCGGTGTAGGGGTTGAGGAGGGTGTCCTCGTACTCGCGGATGAGGCGGGCGCGGGTGGTGTCGGCGTCGTCGCCGGCGTCGGTGATGGTGCGGCGGTGCAGGATGTTGACGGCGCCCTGGGCGCCCATGACGGCGATCTGGGCGGTGGGCCAGGCGAGGTTGAGGTCGGCGC
>NZ_JBHJUW010000307.1:0-2530 GCF_042268205.1 Streptomyces sp. NPDC056160 | reverse complement strand
GCCCCGGCGTCTGACGCCATCCCCCCACCCACGACCAGCGGTCCTTCCCCAACCTCAACCACGAAACGGACAAGAGCTCACGTTCCGCACTCTCAAGATCCCAGTCTCCAGGTGTCCACGATCAAGGGGAAGCTTCATTCCGCGTTTCTGATCAACTCCTGGACAGCTCACCTCGTGAAAGCGCGAGGTTAGGAACTGCGGTTCAAATCCTGGGAGCCCATCCGCTACTGCGAGTACTCTGCGCGGCTACTGTCCCCTGGCTGCTGTTGCCGGGGGACGACGAGTTTGCGACTGAAGGTCATGATGAGCGTGTCGTCTTGGTTGTGGCCGCGGGTTTCAATGATGACCAGTCCGCGCTCGGGCCGGTCCGGGATGTCATCTTTGGCGAGTATCTCGCTCTCGGCGTACAGGGTCTCTCCGTGCATGAGGGGGGCGCAGTGGTCGATCTTCTCGAAGCCGTGGTGGGTGATAGCTTTGCCTGCGACATCCGCCTCTGACAGGCCCAGGAGCAGTGAGAAGATGTAGCTGCCGATGACGAGGGGCTGCTTGTGGCGGGTGGCGGTGCTCGCGTAGTGGGCATCCAGGTGGAGCGGGTGCCGGACCATGGTCAGGAGGCAGAACAGGTGGTGGTCGTACTCGGTGACGGTCTTTCCTGGCCAGTGCCGGTAGACAGAGCCCACCTCGAAGTCTTCGAAGGTTCTGCCGAAGCTCATCACGCTTCGCCTTCCGTCGCTTTTCGGAGCGCGCCCTGCTGGGCAAGGCTTGTGTGCCAGGTGCCCAGAGCTAGTTCCATGGTGATGCCCGGGCCGAATCCGGCGATGACGCCACAGGCGCCTTCGCGGGGGCGGCTGCCGGCGGTGCGGCGCAGGACGTCGAAGACGGCGGCCGAGGCCACGTTGCCGTGATGGGACAGGGTGTACCAGCTGTCGGCGAGTCCGGCGTCGGGAACGCCGCCGTGGGTGCGCATAGCGTCCAGGACGCGGGGGCCGCCAGTGTGCACGATGTAAAAGTCCAGCCCTGGCAACTGCAGGCCGTTCTTCTCGATGAAAGCGTTCAGCTGGGGAATCATCTGCTGCATGATCCCTGGGACACTCTTGTTGAGGCGGAAGTGGAAGCCGGTGTCCTTGACATCGTAGGCGATCCAGGCGCTGGTACCGGGCATCACGTGAGAAGTCTGCGCGTGCAGGCGTACCCCGGTGCCTTCACCGTCACCGCGCACCACGGCGGCGGCGACGGCGTCGCCGAACAGTCCGTTGGACAACAGGCTACTGACGTCGTGGTCGTCGGGCTGGTAACACAGGGAACAGAACTCGCAGGAGACGATCAGGGCGTTGGCGCCGGGGTGGGCTACGCAGTAGTCGGTCGCGCGATTGATTGCCGCGGTGCCTGCGGCGCAGCCGAGTTGAGCGATGGGCAGCTGTACGGTGTCGGTGCGGAATCCCAACTCGTTGATCATCCATGACGTGAGGGAGGGCATCATGAATCCCGTGCAGGAGACCAGCACGATGGTATCGATGTCCTCGGCCTTCAGTTCGGCATGAGCGAGAGCTTCACTGACCACGGGAGGCACGCGTTTCTTGGCTTCGATCTCGAAGACGCGATTGCGATGAGCGAATCCAGTGTCCTGCAGAGTCTCGTCGATGGGGCGGATGATATGCCGCTTGATCACGCCAGTGTTCTCGATCAGGCGTAGCACTAGACGCAGTTGAGGGTGGTCTGCGTGCAGTCGTGCGGCGAGGGCCAGCGTGTCCTCTTGCGTGATCACATGCTCGGGTACGGCGACGGCGGGCCTACACAGCAGCGGCAGCGGCATCGCGCCCACCCCCCGCGACGATCCACTCGGCGTGGAAGGTGCTCTCGGCCGTGCCGTGAGCACATTTTCTACTGTTCGCAGCCACCGCGGCTCCAGATATGCAGTATGGCGCCGTTGACGTGTCTTCGTCCGCCTTGAGGATGGCGATTCTCGGGTCGCCCAGGTGTTCCTGGACCCAGTCGTCTAAGAGGACGTCGCTGTGGCTCATGCTCTGTCTCCTCCGGGGCAGTTGTCAGCGGGGCACGCGATTTGAGTGAGCGCCGCCCGGACTCTCCGCCTCGGCGCTCACTCATGAAACGCGCATGCCAAGCCCTCCGGTTCACCTCTCGGCTGAGGAATGGACGCCCTGGTGATGGTAACACTGACGGGGGTGGGGGTCTGTCAAACGAGCGGCCCTGTCTCACTTTCGGTGGTACTCAGGTTGAACTCGTGGGTCACTTCCCCTCGGAACCCGCCGCGTTGAAGTGCGTCTACATGGCGCTGACGAGCCTGGACCCGACCGGCAAGGGACGACGCCGCTGGACGATGCGCTGGAAGGCGCCGCTGAACGCGTTCCAGATCGCCTTCGAAGGCCGACTCACCCCCACCAGCCACTGACCTCAACAACCAAGATCAGCCGTTGTGAATCGCCCCGGGTTTGATGGAGACATCGAAGACCCGGAAGGATGTCCCGTACTGGGGCTGGGGCGACCTTCCGGATCAGTACGGACGTCGGTG
>NZ_JBHJUW010000306.1:0-2639 GCF_042268205.1 Streptomyces sp. NPDC056160 | reverse complement strand
AGCTACCTCGCCGGACTCCACCTCCGGGCCTCCGTGATCTGGATCAAGGACCTCACACGAGCGGCCCCTTGATCACAACCGAATACGCTCCCTAGGGCCTTGTCGAACCGCTTGCTGGTGAAGCGGTCCCCGGTGGGGTTCTGCGGATCCTCTTTGTCGATCACGAATGTGACCGCCCCTCCGCCGGGCGGCACGATGCCAGTCGCCTGCTGCTTCGGCGAAGCCTGAGGGAGCCCGAAGCCCATCAGCAAAGTGATCGTCACCAGCATCGCAGCAGCGAGCCAACCCAGTGCGCGGGAGGCACGCAGGCCGTAGCCAGAGAGCAGCCAGTAGCCGTGCAGCAGGCCGCGCTCACCGGGCGGAGTGCCGGTGCGATCGTGGCGGCGCATCTCCATCTCGCCGTAGTAAAAGTCAGCCGCTCCCGGTTCGTTCTTGCTGTCCTCGAACGCCTTACGGAGCTGCCGGTATGTGGCGGCGACATCCTCCGGGTCGGGGGTGAGGTCGGGGTCGGGGTGGTGCGGTCCGGTGCGCCAGACGCCGGGGGAGGGCGGCAGACCCGGGGCCACGGCGGGCTGCCCGGCCCCTTGCGCCCGCCAGTGATGTTCCTCAGCAAGGGTTCGCCGGCGGGTCCAGCGCACCGGCCGTAAACCGTGGCGATGCCACCCGGCGGGGACGGGGGCGAAGGCACAGCGGCCTTCAAGGCGGAGCTGGTCGAGGTGGAACGCCCCGGCGAACAAGCAGTCGGACAGGTCTGTGTCGGTCAGGACCAGGTGTGCGGCATCCACACCCTGCACCGAAGCCACCCGCACCCCTGCCGGGCCGGCCAGCCAGCTCTCGTCCATCGGCCCGTTGCTGGCGGTGAAGCAGGCGGGGTGGGCGGTGACTGCTACCGGGGAAGACAGCACCGCGTGGCTCAGATCCACCCTGGCGTAGCGCAGGCGCACCGTCGCCGTCGATTCCCACCGCGTCCGCACACAGCGCACCTCGCGAGCCGCGATCTCCAGCGTCACCGGCACCTCGAACGCCGCACCAGACAGATCAACCTCCTGTCTGCACATTACCGGCCCAAACCAGGACGTCGCCGAAAACCGGGCCCTGTTGAACCGGGCGTTCCCGGAGACCTGCACCCCGTAGAACCCGGCGAACTTGGAGAACCGCGCGTCATCGAAGGTGGCGTCCCCGGAGAACTGCGCTGCGTGGAACGCGGTGTCCCCGAAGAACTGTGCCTTAGTGAACGAGGCTTGTCCGGAAAACTGTGCAATGTCGAATCGGGCTCTCCCGGAGAACTGCGCCCTGTAGAACTGGGCGTACCTGGAGAACTGCGCCTCATCGAACTCGGCCTGCCCGGAGAACTGTGCATCCCGGAACCAGGCGTTGCCGGAGAACTGTGTCCTTTGGAACTGGGCGTCGCGGGAAAACTGGGCCCCGTCGAACCCGGCGTTACCGGAGAACCGGGCCCCACCGAACTCGGCGTCGCCGGAGAACTGCGCCTCGTCGAACCGGGCACCTCCGAGGTGGGGTTTCTGAGTGGTGGGGTCGTGTAGGGCGTGGAGGAGTGAGGTGAGGAGTGGTTCGGTGAAGTGGGTTCCACGGTGGTCGATGCTGGCGCCAGGGGCCAGGCCGGCCAGGTAGGTGTTGCGGTCGGCGTCGGTCAGGTGGGCCAGGCACGTGGGGTGGCCAGGGACCTGGATGCCGCGGCAGCCGACGGGGTCGGTGGCCGGGTTCGCGCCGTGTGCGCAGTGAGGCCAGGGCGGGGCAGACGGTAGGGGATACGGCGGTGTGCTCATGCGGTTAGTGCCTCCAATGGTGTGCCTCGTGACAGGACCAAGGGAAGTTGCGGTCTGGGCCAGGTTTCGCCCTCGGGGAAGGACCTGTCGTCGGCTGCCCCGCAGCAGTGGTGTTCTGCCTGATATGCGGTGCAGGAGCTCTCACCCTGGCTGACGAACTGGGCCAGCCCCCAGGTATGGGCACAGAACGCGGCGAACCCCAGGTCCGGCTCGGCCAGGCGTCGGCGCCGCTCCGACTGCGGCCTGCCACACCCGCTCCAACACCCGCCGCTCGCTACGGAACCTTCCCTGCTCGTCGCTCCCCATCGGCCCAGCCTCCCAACCAAGTCACGGCGAACCAGGCGTGTTCAGCAAACTGAGCACCCAACGGCTCCTCATGACGTCGCTGCCCTGAGGGCTGGTTTCGCCCATCCCGGACTGCTCACCCGCCTCTGGTCCTGGCTGGTTATCGGGCGGCTCTACCAAGGCGTCCAGCGCGCCGCAGGTGGGGAGACAAGGCGAGCCGAGACCCACCCAGGAATCGGCCTCCAGGCCAAGGCCGCCCTCGACAAGCATGTTCACCAGGCCACCGACGATGTGGTGCCTCGGGTCCGCCCCTGCCGGCATCAGCTCGCTCACGCCTCCGCTGCTGGTGAGCTGCACATCGCAGACCTGCGGGCCGTGCTCCAGCGCGTGCTGCCCCTGCTCAGCTTCTACGCCGGCCGGGAAGCCGCCGACTCCCACCCCGAACAGACCGCCCTGCTGCTCCGCGCCGCCGATGAGGTGGCGGCCGTTCTGGCGCGCACCGCCCCGCATGACGCTCCGGGGCACGAGATGGAGGGGGCCGGTCAGCACCAAGGTGGTGACCGGCCC
>NZ_JBHJUW010000305.1:0-2646 GCF_042268205.1 Streptomyces sp. NPDC056160 | reverse complement strand
TCGGCTCTCACAGATCCGTGCGTAACAGTCTCCCGTTACACGGCTCTTGCCGTTCTGATCACCAACCTGACGCGGCCACCGTCGTGCAGCGCCAACCCTGGGTATTCAGCGGAATTGGGTGATCTGACGCCCCGATAGCAGAAAGGTGCCGTTGACCTGCAAGGATGTGAGTGTCTAGGTCATATCCGCTGCGGGAGCAAGGCACCTTTCTGGTGGTCGAGAGTACAGGGTGGGACCGTCGGCTGTCCGTGGTGGCTGACGGGAAGAGACTGATCGGGCATGCCGGGGCGGTGCTGCTGCGCCGATGCGCGGACCGCACGGGGCTGACGGACGCGTTGGCCGGGGTGCTGCCGTCCAGCACCGCAGCCGGCTGGCGGGACCGCGCCGGGGTGCTGGTGCACCTCGCGATCGCGATCGTGCTGGGGGCGGCGAACTTATCGGAGGCCGAGCAACTCCAGCTGCATCACCGGCCGTTGTTCGGAATCGCGGCCTCGGACTCCACCGCGCGGCGCACGCTGGCCATGCTCGACGGGGCCACCCTGGCGAAGATCGCGAAGGCGCGGGCGAAGGTGCGCCGGCACGTGTGGAGTCTGCTGCATCTGCGGCCGGGCGGCTTCCCGTGGCTGACGGTGGCGGGCAAGCGGCTGACCGGCTGGATCGTCATCGACCTCGACGCCACCATCATCACCGCAGCCTCGAAGAAGGCCGGGGCAGCGGTCACCTTCAAAAAGACGTTCGGGTTTCATCCGCTGGCCGCGTGGTGCGCGAACACCACCGAGTCCCTGGCCATGCTGCTGCGACCGGGGAACGCCGGGGCCAACACGGTGGCCGACCACATCCGCGTGCTCACCGATGCCCTCGCGCAGATCCCCGGATCGTCGGCCGCGAAGATCCTCGTCCGGGTGGACGGGGCCGGGGCCACCCACGGACTGCTGGAACACCTCGAAGCGTTGAACACCACACGGCGCACGGTCCGTTACACCGTCGGCTGGAAGATCACCGAAGATGACGAGAAGGCCATCGCCTGCCTGCCCGAGGCCGCCTGGGAGACCTCCGTGCACCAGGACGGCAGCCTCCAGGAGGGTTACTTCGTCGCCGAGTTGACCGGCCTGAACACCCGCGAGGGCTGGCCCGAGGGCATGCGGCTGATCGTGCGCCGGGTGCGTCCGACCCGGCGGCACCTGAAGAAGCTGACCGCGTTCGAGAAGAAGACCGGCTGGCGCTACTGCATCACCGCGACCAACATCCGTCACATGTGGGGCATCGCCGGCTCGGGCCACAGCCAGTTCCTGGACGTCCTGCACCGCTCCCACGCCGGCGTGGAAGACCGGGTGCGCACCAACAAGGCCATGGGGCTGGACAACCTGCCCTCCGCCTCCTGGGAGGTCAACCGCGGCTGGACGCTCGCCGCGAACCTCGCCACCGATCTCGACGCGTGGCTGCGGCTCCTGGCCCTGCACGACATCGACGGCCTGGCCGACGCCGAGCCGGACACCATGCGCTTCCGCCTCTACCACCTGCCCGCCCGGCTCGCCGACCACGCCCGCCGGCGCTGGCTGCGCATCGAGCGGACCTGGCCCTGGGCAACCGCGTTCACCACCTGCTGGCAGCGGCTGACCGCACTCCCGGCCATCACCTGACGACCGGCCGCCAGACCCGACGAAGACCAGAAAGGAGCAGGACCAGCACACTCCGGGAGCCGTGGAACCCCGGCGCAGCCGCAGCGACACGCGAAGGCCCCGCCCGCGATCACGCGGAACACAGGGCGAACCAGCGACCCGGTCATGCACTCACGACCTCTGAAGAATCGAGGCTAGTACAGGCATAAACCATCCAGCCCCACGCGACATAAAAATCGGATACCTGATCCATAAATTGAGACACGCAGGGAGGGAAAACCTTACGGAAAATGTGCACGGACTGCTGGGGTCGCACGGGAGGCTGGAGCAGAAGAACGGCAAGTGGTTCCTCGCTGACGGGATTACCCAAAGGAATATGGCTCATGCCGAATTTGAAGCAGCGCTGGACATCTGGTTCAACGGTCACCCCGGCACCGGCCAGCAGCCACACGCGCGCCTGCCTACGAGATACGAAAGAGTAGAGCTCCCACAGAATCCCGGAGAAGTAGGACCCGGCGCAGGCGCAGACCATCCCGCCCCACGCGTTATCAAAATCGGATACCTGATCAATAACTTGAGACACCGCGGGAAGGGAACCCTTACGGAAAATGTGCGCGTGCTGCTGGGGTCATACGGGAGGGTGGAGCAGGAGAACGGCAAGTGGTTCCTCGAAGTTGATGCGGCTCCGAGAGTAGAGAATAGCGCTCACTGGCTGCAAGAACTCCGGGACTTCTTCGGCAGTCCGGGGAACGCGGACTCCGAGATCCCGAAGCGAATAGATACTTTCCTCAGGGGTATGACCACTGATGGACTTGCGGAATCTGAAGCAAATCGGCCGGTCCGGGAATATTTGAGCGAGCGCTTCGATCTGGCCGAAGCCGGCGGGAAGTTTAAAATCACCCTCACTCCGCAGCATGGGGATGAAAGCGACACGCATATCGTCATGGATACGTTTTTCGGAACGGCATCCCGGAGAGAAGCGGACAGTATTGAAAGCTACTTCCGGAATGCGGGCAGCGCTTCCGGC
>NZ_JBHJUW010000304.1:0-2654 GCF_042268205.1 Streptomyces sp. NPDC056160 | reverse complement strand
CATCACCCACTCATGGCCTTCGTCGACCACGGGCCGGACGGCACCGGGGAACCGGCCGCGGCCCTGCTCAGGCCGGGCAACGCGGGCTCGGTGCGACACGAGGTCGCACAGATTGAGTGGTCACACCGATTGGAGGTTCGGCCGATGCCGAGGGTGTAGACCCGGGCCAGTGTCCAAGGCCCGTCCCCGCTTCGACGTGCGTCACTGGCAACGGTGGGTGCGGAGCTCGGAGAAGACGCCCAAGGGCTCCCGATCCGTCCGGGGGCCACAGGCAAGGGGAAGACCGGACGGGTGAACGCGAGTGAACCTCTGATGATGCCTCGTCACGTTTGGGCCCCGCCAGACGGAAGACTCCAGCGGGGTGAAGGGACTGGCCGCAGAGAAGCGGCAGGTGCCGGTCGGACAGCGAACCGCCGACCGGGAGGACACCACCGTCCCCGGGGTATAGGGGGCACCCACCCCGGTCGTATCTCAACTGTGTGGAACGTGGAAACCCCGACGGGGTCCGACCAGCACCGCTGGCCGGTGAGCCGACCGCGAGGAAGGCCCAGCCCCCGGGCGGGAACAGGATGGCCCAAGAAGCGAACGCTGGCCGCCGAAAGGCAGCGGGAACACGGGGCACCACGGTCGGCCCTCCGCCGGCCGCCCCGCATAACCGGCCGGATACGGGCAGATGCCCGGACCCGAAAGGGTGCCGACGTGGGCCAGGTGAGCCTGTGGAGACCAGATGCTCGAACAACCGGAACCGAAGGACAAGTTGGACACCAAGGCAGCAGTACCGATCTCGGCGGCCCAGGCCGCTCGGGCGGCTGGCGCTGCGGTGAACGGACCCAAGGACGAAATCACCGACTGGCTGGCAATCGACTGGCAGCAGGTCGAGGACGACGTACGGCGACTTCGGCAACGCATCTTCACGGCATCGCAGGCGGGGGACCTGAAGAAGGTCCGCAACCTGCAGAAACTGATGCTCCGCTCCCGGGCCAACACGCTGCTGAGCGTGCGCCGGGTCACGGAGGTCAACGCTGGCCGCACGACCGCCGGGATCGACGGGAAGGTGGTGCTGCTGCCCCAGGGCAAGGCCGAGCTGGCCCACTGGATTCAGCGATCCGCCAACACGTGGCAGGCCCGGCCGGTCAGGCGGGTGTATATCCCCAAGGCAGGAGGGAAGAAGCAGCGTCCGCTCGGCATTCCCGTGATCGTCGACCGCGCTCTCCAAGCGCGGGCGCTGGGAGCATTGGAACCCGAGTGGGAGGCGCGGTTCGAGCCGAAGTCGTACGGCTTCCGGCCCGGCCGCGGCTGCCACGACGCGATCGAGGCGATCTTCAAGGCGGTCGGCGGCAAGAATCCGCACCGCCGGTGGGTCCTCGACGCTGACCTGGCAGCAGCGTTCGACCGCATCGACCATGACCACCTCCTCCGCCAGATCGGCACGTTCCCCGCGCGGGAACAGATCCGTCAGTGGCTGAAGGCGGGAGTGGTCGAGCGCGAACAGCTCACCCTGACCGAGGAGGGAACTCCTCAAGGCGGGGTGATCAGCCCGACGCTGTTGAACGTCGCCCTGCACGGGCTGGAGGAAGCCGCCGGAGTCCGGTACTTCCCTGACTGGATGAGGCACGGCGGGAAGTCGGCCCCGGGCACCCCTGTGGTGATCCGCTATGCCGATGACCTGGTGGCCTTGTGCGTCAGCGAGGACCAGGCCCGACAGGTCAAGCAGCAACTCGCCCAGTGGCTGGCGCCGAGAGGACTGGCCTTCAACGAGGACAAGACGCGGGTCGTCCGCCTCGAAGACGGCTTTGACTTCCTCGGGTTCAACGTCCGTCGCTACCGCAACGGCAAGTTGCTGACCAAGCCCAGCAAGGCGGCCGTGCAACGCATCCGCAGCAGGCTCGCCGCCGAGGTCAAGGCCCTGCACGGGGCCAACGCCCAAGCGGTGATCAACAAGCTCAACCCCGTGATCCGGGGCTGGGCAGCCTACTACCGAACCGGGGTGTCCAAGGAGATCTTCTCCTCCCTGGACCACTACGCGTGGCGGCTCACCTACCGGTGGGGCCTGCGGGTGCACCCGAACAAGTCGAAACGCTGGGTCGTGGCCCGGTACTTCGGCGCGTTCCACCACTCCAGAAGGGACCGCTGGGTGTTCGGCGACCGGGACACCGGCCGCTACCTGGTGAAGTTCTCCTGGACAAAGATCGTCCGTCATCGGCTGGTCCAGGGCAGGGCATCTCCGGACGACCCCGCCCTGAGCAGCTACTGGGCTGAACGGCGACGGCGGCGAAAGCCTCCGCTGGGCCCGTTCGTGCTGCGGCTTCTGCGCGCGCAGCGCGGACTCTGCCCCGGCTGCGGCAACCTGTTGCTGCACGCCGACCACGAGCCCCAGAATCCCACCGAGTGGGAGCAGTGGCTCACCACCGTCCACATGGCGATCCGCCGCACGGCGGTCACCACTGAGGACGGCAGCCCGCCGGACGACACCGCACGCTGCCTCATACACGCCCACTGCGCGCGACGACGCACCGCCGCCCGTGCACCGGGACCAGCACTTCTGTCCGCCCGCGAGCCCCCGGGGCTTGCTTGAGCCGTGTGCCTGGAAAGCGGGCAAGCACGGTTCTGAGGGGGCCCCGGCGCAGTAATGCGCCGGGGCTACCCGACAACAC
>NZ_JBHJUW010000303.1:0-2669 GCF_042268205.1 Streptomyces sp. NPDC056160 | reverse complement strand
GCAGCAGGAGTTCACCCGCAACCACCAGGCACGCTACCGCGGCCAGCTCATATTCCCTGACTGATCGACAGCACCCTCAATAGATCTGCACCCAACCGACTCCACAGCCCGCCCCCGCCCGACCACATCCCTGCGCTGCCCGACCTGCCCGAGGCCGACGCCGCCTCCTTCCTCCAGGAGTGCAGACACCACCTGAACAAGGACGACTTCGCCCGCACCGACAGCCAGTACCGGGCCGGCCACGCCGCCGCGCGCACCTGGCTGGCCCGCCACCCCCGCTTCACGCCCGCAGCGACAGCCACCGTCAGACCCCCGGACGAGGACACCGGCCCGCACGAACCCACCGACTGGCAGGAGCCTGCGCCTGTTCCTGTCCCGCCTCACCGTCTCCAGCCCCAGCCCTGGCCACACCCTCGCACGCATACGTGGCGCCCAGGCCCACTTCCTTGACCGGCAACTCCACCTCGAGGTCCCTGACGACCTCGCCGCGCGGGGCGGCCCCGGCATCACCACCGTGCCGATCACCCCGCACGTGGCCCACACCCTCACCACGAACCTGCCCAACCCGCTGCGAGCCGCCGCGGCAGCCGCCCTGCTGTTCACCGGCACCGACCAGGCCCTGCTGTCCATGACCCAGATCACCAGCCTCGACGAGCACGCCACCCGCCTGGCCATCGACCGCGATTCGCGGATCTACATCGGCATGCCACCCGGTCCGCGGCACATGTACGCCATCCCGGCCCGTGCCCGCCCCCTGCTTGCCGCCGCCCTCGCCTTCCGCCGCCGTACTCCACTCACTGCCGACCATTTCGGGCTGTTCGCCGGATGCTTCGGCACCTCCATCCGTTTCGACCACCTCATCCGCGACGCCGGCCTCGACATCCCGGCCGTCATACACCCGCACCCAGCAGAGGACTGGCACACCGCCGCCCGCTGCCGGCACGTGGACGCCCCTGTCCCGGCTGCCCCGGCCTCTTGGGCGCGGGCACGTTCGCGCCTACCCACCACTCGACGTCCGCTTTGAGGCTTCCGGCACGGCAGCGCCGCCTCCGCTGCTCCGCTGTTGCCCGGAGCAGGGGAGGCGACCGTCGTTGTCGCTTGTCAGCCGGTGGCGTCGTTGACCTCGTAGTCGATGGTGCGCCGGTACTCGGGGTGGTTTTTGTCCATCTGGATGGCGGCGTGGATGGGCAGCGGGTGGCGGGTGCGGTGCTCCCAGGCCAGGGCGTGGTTGCACAGCCGCGCGGTGGTCAGGGCGTAGGGGAGCGCATCGTGCCCGTCGGGCCGCTGGATGACGGCGATTTCGGTGGTGGTGAGGTTGTGCCAGGTCTCCGCCTGCTGCTCCTTGTCGTCGCAGCTCCAACGCCCCTGATTGCGGCCGGACTTGGCCGAGGGGGTCTTGCCGTCCATCTGGTGGGGGCGCCGGCTCATGAGGAACGTCGTGTCGGTGCCGTCGAGTTGGAACAGCGCGTTGCTGGTCTTGTCCCCGTCGTTCTCGTTGCCGTCCTCGCCGATCTTGTGGAAGAGCGCGGGCACCGGAATGCTCGGGTCGGCGCTGGAGGTGGTGCGGATAACGGCGCGCGGCCGGTGCTCGGGCGCCAGCGTGGCACCGGGCAACGCCGGCCTGCCGTTGGCCAGACCGTCGTCGGTAAGCAGATCGGCGTTCTTGTTCGACAGCAGCGGCCAGACAGGGCGGGTGGAGTCACCGGAAACGTAGAGCACATAGCCGCACTCCAGGTGCCGGGCCAGCTCGAACAGGGCGTGGTCGATGCGTCGGGGCAGCGTGTCGTCACCGCGGCTGCCTTCAGGAATGGGGCGACTGCGCGACAGCCCCTGGGCCTCGGCGTAGTTGAGCCAGCCGCCACGGTGGGCCCGGTCGGCGGGCAGATAGGCCAGGGTCTTCCATTGCTCGCCGACGGGGACGAACGCGGTGAGGACCCACATGAGCTTGGGCTCCTCGGTGCGGTGGGTGTGCTTTTCGCCGAGCTGGGCGCGCATGTGCAGACCGAGGTGGGCGACTCGGTCCTTGAGTCCCTTGCCGGTGGAGATGGCCCGGGTCAGACGCGGATGAACCAGTCCGGCGGCGCGCAGCATGTCACCGATGGCCATGTGGCCGGGGAAGTCGGCCGCAAGCTCCATGCCGAGCGCCTCGAGCGGAGTTTCGGCCTCCCGTTCCTTCTTCTTCGAGCGCAGCTTCTTCGTGGCGGGGGTGAGGAACTGGGCGAGCACACCGTGACGCGCGAGATGCCGGGAGACTTCCGGTTTGGCATCCAGCGGGTACGGGTCGACGGCACCTTCCTCGTCGCGGCGGGCAGCGCGGCGCCGGCGGCCCCACTCCTTGGCGTCGTACTCGGTCTCGACCAGGGCCAGCACCCCGGTACCCGGTGCCGAGAGCCCGGGCAGAGCATCGGTCAGCGCACCGCGCTGGTCGTGGTGGCTGCCGTGGGACAGCAGCTCCGGGCACCGGTGCAGCAACACCTCGGTGTGACAGCCGAGTTCGACGATCTCGTCGTCGGGCATCCCGGCGGCGAGATCGGGCCGGTTGAAGTGGTAGGCCAGCAGCCGCTGCATGCGGGTGGGGCCTTCCCCCGTGATGGTGGACACGCGTCTTTGATCACGCGGCGAGCGTGAGTTTAGCGGCGTGGTGTCGGCGTTCGTATTCGTTGGGGCTG
>NZ_JBHJUW010000302.1:0-2706 GCF_042268205.1 Streptomyces sp. NPDC056160 | reverse complement strand
TGAGAGCGGACAGCGCAAGATCCTTGTAGGCGGACAGATCAGCTCCTTCTCTGCGGACAGCTGATCTCCCTCTCGATGGACCCATTCGTGTCGGTTCCGAACATACGATCCCTCCGGCGGTTGGCTCAGTGCTGCGACTGCACCTGACCGACCGACCGGAGGGACGTTGAAGAAGTCTGACAGGGAAATCATGGAAATCTTCGAGGCCCTGGACGCCACCGAATGTGCTCATTCGGCGGCTGCGCTGGCGGGAGTCGATCCCAAGACCGTGCGGAGGTATGCACGGATGAGGGACACCGGTCGCCCGGTCGCCGGTCCTGTCCGGCGGCCGAAGATGATCGACCCGTTCATGCCGAAGATCGAGGAGTGGGTCGACCGCTCCGAAGGCAAGGTCCGTGCGGACAAGCTCCACGAACGCCTGCAGCTGCTGGGGTTCACCGGCGACGAGCGGACCACCCGCCGGGCGGTGGCCACGGCGAAGGAAGCCTGGCGGGCCGGCAAGCTGCGAACTTATCGGCCGTGGATCACGGAGCCGGGTCTGTGGCTCCAGTTCGACTGGGGCTGGGGGCCGAAGGTCCCCAGCCCCGGCGGCGGTGAGCCGCGGGTGACGCTGCTGTTCTGCGCCTGGCTGGCCTGGTCGAGGTTCAGGGTGGTGATCCCGACCTGGGACCGGACCCTGCCCACGTTGGTGACCTGCATCGACTCGACCCTGCGGGTGATCGGTGGTGCACCGACCTATGCGCTGACCGACAATGAGAAGACCGTGACGATCGACCGGGTCGCCGGCGTCGCCGTCCGGCATCCCGAAATCGTCGCGACGGGACGGCACTACGGGATGCAGGTTCACACCTGCGTGCCCTTCGACCCCGAATCCAAAGGCGGATCGGAGGCGACAGTCCGCATCGCGAAGGCGGATCTGGTGCCGACGTCGGCGAACCTCAGGAAGGAGTACGAGTCCTTCGCCGAACTCCGCGGCGAGTGCGTGCTCTTCTGCCACACGGTGAACAACCGCATCCACCGCGAGACCGGCAAGGCCCCGTCCTCGATGCTCGACATCGAACGAACCCGGCTGCACCAGCTGCCGGTTGAACCTCACACCCTCGCGCTGGGCGAGTCGCGGCAGGTGCTGCGGGACCAGACCGTCCGCTTCGGCTCGGTGCGGTATTCCACCCCGCCCGGCCTGGTCGGCCAGGAAGCGTTCGCCCGCGTCGACGGCGACGAGCTGGTCATCGTGGTCGACCTCGCCCGGCTGGTCCGCCGGCCGGAGTGGCTGCAGGGACCGGCCGGGCTGACCGAGGTCGCCCGGCACCAACTGGCTCTGCCGGGCCGTCCGGTGATCGACCCGGCCCACTATCCCGATCATCCGCAGGAGATGGACGGCTCGCCCAGGCCGCCGCGGCCGAAGCCTGCCGACGACGCCGAGGCCGCTTTCCTGGCCCTGGGGCCGGGGGCGAAGTCGTGGCTGATCGAGGCCGCCGCGGCGGGGACGACGCGGATGCGGGTGAAGATGGCCGCCGCCGTCGAGCTGGCCGCCCTGGTCGGCGTCGCCGAGGTCGACATCTCCCTCGGACTGGCCGCGACCGCGGGCCGGTTCGCCGAGGACGACCTGCTGTCGATCGTCCAGCACCGCAAGTCCGGCGTCCGTCCCGCCGACCTCGTCGTCGCCGACGAGGCCCACTCTGTCCAGCCCGGCACTTCCGCCTGGGCCGACTTCGGCCGCAGCAACAGCGGCCCCGCAGAAAGGAATCCGCAGCCATGACCGGCATCGCGTTGCTGGACCCGACCACCGAAACGGCCGACCAGGCCCCGGCCCCGGTGCCGTCACCGGTTCCCTCCCCGCCGACCCCGCCGCCGATCCCGGCCGAGCTGGAGCACGTCCTGAAGCGGATGCGGTTCCCCTATCTCCGCAAGGCGGCCCCGTCGGTGCTGGCCACCGCCCGCTCGCAGCGGTGGGACCCGGCCGAAGTCGTGCGGATCCTGCTGGAAGAGGAGATCCAGGGCCGGGAGGCGGCGACCCGAAGAAGCCACCGCAAGCAGGCCAACCTGCCCACCGGCAAGACGTTCGACTCCTGGAAGGAGGACGAGTCCTCCATCCCGGCGCCGACCCAGCAGGCGCTGATGACGTTGGAGTGGATCGGCCGCTCGGAGAATCTTGCTATTGCCGGGCCCTCCGGGACGGGAAAGAGCCACTTCGCCGAGGCCCTGGCCCACAAGGCCATCGACCAGGGCATGCAAGTCTCCTGGTTCAGCCTGGAATCGCTCACGGCCCACGTCGGCCGGGCCACCGTCGACAACACCGTCACCAAGGCGATCGCGAAGATCACCCGAAGCCACCTGATCATCCTGGACGACATCGGGATGCTGCCGTCCGGCCAGGCCGCCGCCGAGGCGTTCTACCGAGTGATCGATGCCGCCTACGAACGCAGGTCCGTGATCGTGACCTCGAACCTGCACCCGTCGGGATTCGACACGATCATGCCCAAGACGCTGGCGACGGCCGCGGTCGACCGGCTGCTGCATCACGCGCACATCGTCCTGACCGAAGGCACCAGCCTCCGGCTCAGCCAGGCAACCACAGGCAAGGGCGTCAAGCCACTGCACTGAGCCAGTCGAGGGATGAAAAGTCATACCGGACAGGGAGATGAACTGTCCGCCAGCAGGGACTTCAAATGTCCGCTCACCCGGACGTCCCAGTGTCCGTGGACA
>NZ_JBHJUW010000301.1:0-2779 GCF_042268205.1 Streptomyces sp. NPDC056160 | reverse complement strand
CGGCCCGCGGGCCGGTGCGGGACGCGGGTGTCAGCCGTGGGGCAGGATGACCGCCCGCCCGTCGATCCGGCCCTCGTGCAGGCGCTCGTAGGCGAGGGGGGCCTCGTCCAGTGTGAAGGTCTGCGTGTGCACGGAGACGGCGCCCGAGCGGGCCAGGGCCAGGACCTCGGCGAGTTCACCGCGGCTGCCCCAGTACGGCGAGCTGACGGACACCTCGAAGGGCAGCACTCCGAAGCCCACGGGGAGTGCGGCACCGCCGATGCCCACCAGGGAGATCTCGCCCTCGACCGCCGCCACGGCGCCGGCGGTGGCGACGGTCGGCTCGGCGCCGACGAAGTCGAACACGGCCTCGGCACCGGCCCCGCCGGTCAGTTCGCGGACGGTGGCGGCGGCCCCGGCGTCGGACAGGACCGTCTCGTGCGCCCCGACCTCGCGGGCGAGCCGCAGCTTGTCCTCGCTGACGTCGAGGGCCACCACGCGGGCCGGGCTCAGGGCGCGCAGCAACTGGATGGCGACGTGACCGAGGCCGCCGGTGCCGATCACCACGGCGGTGGAGCCCGGCACGAGCCGGGGCAGCGCGCGCTTGATCGCGTGGTACGGGGTGAGGCCCGCGTCGGTCAGCGGGACGGCGGCGACCGGGTCGAGGCCGTCCAGCGGAACCAGGTGCCGGGGGTCGTCGACGAGCAGGTACTCGGCCATCGCGCCGGGAGCGCCGAGCCCCGGCGGGCGGATGCCGAGGGCGTCGGCGCGCAGGCAGTAGTTCTCCTTGCCCTCGGCGCACTTGGCACAGGTGCCGCAGCCCCAGGGCCCGTACACGGCGACGTGCTCGCCCTCCGCGAGCCCGCTCACCCCGGCGCCCAGCGCCGCGACGGTGCCCACGCCCTCGTGGCCGAGGGTGAGCGGCAGCGGGTAGGGGAAGGCCTCGGCCGGCCAGCTCATCACCGCGATGTCGGAGTGGCAGACTCCGGCGGCGGTGACCTTCAGGAGGACCTGTCCCGGCCCGGGTTCGGGGTCGGGGACGGTGACCACCTCCGGCGGGGCGCCGATGGTGCGGTACTGCAGTGCCTTCATGGGAGATCGGTCCTTCCTTCGGTGTGCTCGGCGGGTGCTCAGACGGCGGTGTAGGCGCCGTCGACGAGGTGGTAGCTGCCGTGGACGTACGAGGCACGGTCGGACAGCAGGAAGGCGATCAGTTCGGCGACCTCCTCGGCGCGTCCGAGGCGGCCGGCCGGGTGCAGGGCGGTCAGGGAGCGGTGGGCCGCCTCGCCCATGGTGCTGAGCAGCGGGGTCTCGATGAAGCCCGGGCCGACCGCGTTGATCCGGATGCCGCGGGCGGCGTACTCGGCGGCGGCGGTCTTGGTCAGGCCGACGACTCCGTGCTTGGCGGCGACGTAGGCGGGTGAGCCGGCGAAGCCGACCGAGCCGAGGATGGAGGCCACGTTCACGATCGCGCCGCCGGTTCCGGTGGCCTCCAGGGCGGGCAGTTCGTAGCGCAGCGAGTAGAAGACGCCGTCGAGGTTGGTGCGCACGACGCGCTGGTAGGCGTCGATGTCGTAGGCCCCGGTGGGGGCGCTCGGGCCGCCGATGCCGGCGTTGTTCACCGCCAGGTGCAGGGCGCCGAAGGTGTCCTGGGCGAAGGTGACCGCGGCCTCGACGGACTCGGGCCGGGTGACGTCCAGGCGGACGGCGGCGGCCTTGACGCCTGCGGCCGTCAGGTCGGCGGCGGCCTGCTCGGCGCCCTCGGCGTTGAAGTCGGCGATGACGACGTGCGCGCCGCCGGCGCCGAGGCGGCGGGCGGTGGCCAGGCCGATGCCGGAGGCGGCGCCGGTGACGAGGGCGGTGCGGCCGGCGAACTCGGTCGCGTAGTCGGTGAGGGGGGTGGGGGCGGGGGTGGGGGCGGTGCTCATGGTGCGCTCACTTGTCGGTCGTACTGTCGGTGGCCGCGGTCGCGGCCTGGGTGGTCAGGGCGTCGTAGGCCCGCTCGACCAGAGCCGCGAGGTCTGCGGCTCCCGGGGTGCCGTCCCCGGCCGCCCGCGCCCACTGACGCAGGGCGGCGGTGAGGACGCCGGCGGCGGCCCCGACGACGACGGACGGGCGTACGTCCTGGGCGTCGTCGGTGCCGAGCCGGTCGGCGATGATCCGGATCGACTCCTCCTGGGCGTCGACCCGGATGCGTTCGTAGGCGGCGAACAGGGCGGGCTCGTGGTCCAGGAGGGCCAGCAGCCGCCGCATGTCCGGCCGGACCTGCCAGGCTGGGTTCTCCCGGTCGGCGAGCCAGCCGCCGACGGCCCTGCGATAGGCCAGCAGGGGCGGTTCGGCCGCCGGGCGGGCACGCAGCAGGGCGTTGATGCGGTCGCCGTCGCCGCGTACGAAGTCCAGCGCCGCGTCCTCCTTGCCGGTGAAGTTCCGGCTGAACGTGCGGCGGGTCACGTCGGCGCGCTCCGAGATCGCCTCGACGGTCGTGTCGGCCAGGCCGCGCTCCAGGATCAGCTCCAGGGCGGCGGCGGCCAGTGCGTTGCGCGTCTGCCGGGCCTTGCGCCGTCGGCGGTCCTCACGTTCCCCGTCCGGCCTTCCGCGGGGGCCGGGTGCGTCGGGGCCGCCGGGGGTGTCGGCGGGGCCGGCCGGGCTGCTGGAGGGCTGCGTCGCCGTCATGCCCCTCACCGTACACCTGTTATGTCCCGACGGGACATCTGTCCCCATGAGTCATGAGTTCCCCGGGGACCCCGGGGCACCACCGGGGACCCCCCGGGCCCCCCGGGTGGCCCCCGGGGCCCAGACC
>NZ_JBHJUW010000300.1:0-2794 GCF_042268205.1 Streptomyces sp. NPDC056160 | reverse complement strand
CTCCGCGGGGCGCCGGCCGTCGGGTCCGTCCCGGCGCGGACGGCGTCAGTCCTCGTCGGCGAGGATCAGGTACAGCTTCTTGCGCGCGTCGTTGATGACGGTGAGCGCCTTCTCGCGCTGCTCCTTGCTGCCGGTCTTCCAGACCTGCCCGAAGGCCTCCATCAGCCCGAAGCCGGCCTGGCGGATCTCACCGAGAGCCTCCCAGTCGATGCCGCGCGAGGCCTCCTCCCAGGGCGCGTCCGCCCCCTCGTCGGCGGCGGCGCGGCCCTCGTCGGTGAGCGCGAAGAGCTTCTTGCCGCCTTCCGACTCGCTGGCGATCAGCCCCTCGTCCTCCAGCAGCTGGAGGGTGGGGTAGACCGAGCCGGGGCTGGGCTTCCACGCCCCGCCGCTGCGCTCGGCGATCTCCTGGATCATCTCGTAGCCGTGCATCGGCCGCTCCTTGAGCAGGGCCAGGATCGAGGCCCGCACGTCGCCGCGCCGCGCCCTTCCGCGCGGCCCGCCGCGCCCTCGCCCGCCCCAGGGGCCGGGGCCGAAGCCCGGCCCGAAGCCGGGTCCACCCGGACCGCCCGGCCCGAAGGGACCGAAGGCGGCCCGCCGCCCGTCGAAGTCCCCGCGTCCGCGCCAGGGGCCCTCGTGCCGGTGTCCACGCTCGTGTCCGTGGGTACGCATCGCAAGCACTCCATTCCATCGTTGATCTGTCGCGATGCTTCAACGATATATCGGAACTGCTCGCCCGACAACACCCTTCGGCCGACCCGCTGTTGACCTGTGCCAGTGAACGCTGATCGATTGCCACTGAAGGACGGCCGATGGCTGTCTGTGTCAGTGAAGGATGACCACCTGCGGATCCGTGTCAGCTGAGGACAACCGTTGGTGGCTCTGTCGTCTCGCGATGGCAGGCCTCGTCAGGGTCTCCTGATCATGGACGTGATGATGGGTAACGCGATGATCACCAGCCCGCCGGGGCAGGTGACGCTGTCGGACCGGCGGACACAGCGCAGGTGGTCGGTCGAGCTGGCGCCCTACCAGCTCGCGGCATTCCCGGTCACCCAGGCGTGGTACGCACAGATCACAGGCCAGCGGCCGAGTGCCACCCCTGGGGACCAGCTGCCCGTCGAGTGCGTCTCCTGGTGGGACGCGGCGCGGTTCTGCAACGCCCTGTCCCAGTGCGCCGGCCTCACGCCCGCGTACCACTTCCGTGCCGAGGCCGAAGACATCGAGTGGGACGCGTCCGCCGACGGGTATCGACTGCCGACCGAAGCCGAGTGGGAGCACGCCTGCCGGGCCGGGACGACCGGGCCGCGCCACGGGGATCTCGACGAGATCGGCTGGTACCGCGGCAACTCGCACGAGCGCATCCACGAAGTGGGCGGCAAACGCGCCAACCCGTGGGGGCTTCACGACATGCTCGGCAACGTCTGGGACTGGTGCTGGGACGTCTACGACGCCGAGGTCTATGGCGCCTACCGGGTGCTCCGTGGCGGTGGGTGGTTCGATGAGCACTGGAGTTGCCGGGCCTCCGCGCGGCGCCGCAGCCACCCGACTTTCCAGGTCGACGACGTGGGATTCCGCGTCGCGCGTTCCGTCGTGCGCTGATCCACATCGTGTGCGGCCCGGCCCGCGCGGGGTCGGTCCGGCGATAGCGTGATCCTCATGACGGCTGAAGACGAGGCGCTGGTCGGCGGGATGGTGAACGTGGGGGCGGTCTTCCGCCGGGGGGAGTTGGTGGAGCGACCGGCACCGCGCAACGCGCGCGCCCTGCATGCCTATCTCCTTGCGCTGAAGCAGCACCGCTTCGACGCGGCGCCGGCCCCTGTCGGTCTCACCCCGGGTGGCCGTGAGCAGCTGACTTTCATGTCCGGAGACGTGGCTCTGCCGCCGTTCCCGGACTGGGCGATGACGAGTTCCGCCCTCGAATCGGTGGGGATCCTGCTGCGGCGTCTGCATGAGAGCAGCGCGGCCGTCGCGGTCGACGCCCGCGCCGAGTGGCCCCGGGACCTTGCCGACCCGGAGGGTGGAACGATGTTGTGTCACAACGATGTGTGTCCGGAGAACGTCGTCTTCCGCGACGGTCGTGCCGCGGCCCTGATCGATTTCGACTTGGCGGCCCCGGGCCGTTCACTCTGGGACATCGCCATGACCGCCCGCTATTGGGTGCCCATGCTTGATCCCGAGTCCGCGGCCGCTGTGTATCCCCCCGGCCTGGATGCGGCCGCGCGGCTGCGGATTCTTGCCGACAGCTACGGCCTCTCGGCGGGGGACCGCGCCGAGTTGCCCGGCGTCATCGAGCAGGCCACGGGGGTCTGCCGGGCCTTCGTCGCCCGCCGCGTGGGGGGCGGAGACCCCATCTATCTCCAGGCGTTGGCCGAGCGTGGTGGATGGGAACGCTGGGACCGCATGCAGACCTGGCTGGTGGACCACCGTCAGACGTTCACAGCTGCCCTGCTCAACTGACCGGCCTGGACGTTCGAGGACAGACTCACAAAAGCATCGCCTTGCGTCGGCGGTATGCCTTCTGACGGCAACGCTGGGAGCACGTCCGGCGCTGGGACGTGCTGCGTCCTTCAGGCAGGGGGCCCGAACAGATCGTGCAGGATGGCGTTTCCGGGGATTCGTTGCGGGTCGGGGGGGGGGGGGCGGGGCCGCCCCCCCCCCCGGGGGGGGGGTGGGGGCCGGCGGGGCCCCGGCCCTGGGCCGCCCCAACGCCATACCTTGCTGCGCTGGTGGCGGTTGTGATCATCGGCCGCTGGCTGGTGGCCAGTTCGTGGAGCGGGTCGTGCATTAAGTGCTACTC
>NZ_JBHJUW010000299.1:0-2894 GCF_042268205.1 Streptomyces sp. NPDC056160 | reverse complement strand
TCGGGCGCACCGCCCGATCGGCCGCCTGCTGACGACGAACCATCCCACACCTCGCTGATCACAAGGTGTTGCGACGACCGGTTGAATCCGCCCTGGGCGCCCCTGTCGGTGTGGAAAGCGACGCCGTGGACCCGGCCGCCGCGGGCGGCCACAGCCATCTCGATCGCGCCGGTGACCAGCGAGGTGCGCATGTGGTCGGCGATCGACCAGCCCACCACCTTCCTCGAGCAGATGTCGATCACCGTGGCGAGGTAGAGCCACGTCATACGGACGGCTATGTATGTGATGTCGCCGCACCACCTGGTGTTCAGCGTGTCCGCAGTGAAGTCGCGCATCACCAGGTCCGGTGCGGACGGCGCGCTCCCGTCCGCGATCGTCGTCCGCTTCTTCTTCCGCAGGTGCCGGCCGACGATGTGGTTGATCCGCATCAGCCGGGTGACGCGCTTGCGGTTGATCCTGCGTCCTCTCACACGCAGTTCAGCATGGACGCGCGGGGCACCGTAGGCGCCATGGTGTGCGGCGTGGACGGCGCGGATCTCGCTCACGGTCCGCTTCTCCTCGGCCTGGCGCTCGGTGCGGGCCTGCCCAGTGGCCAGATGCCGGTAGTAGCCGGCGCGGGACGCTCCGAGCACCTGGCAGATCCGCTGCACGCCGAAGTCGGCGCGGTTGTGGGAGATGAAGTCCCAGCGGAGGGGGCTCACTCCCTCGATGAGCTGCTGCGGCGAGCTGCCGCGGGTGCAGGTGAGCCGCGTGCCCGTGCTGTGGCTGCCCGGTCCCGTGCCGGGGCGCAGCTTCGCGGTGTTGGCCGCTGAGGTGCGGGCTCGGGAGATCGGCTGGCCGGGGTGATGTCAGGCGGCGCGCTTGACGTGGCGGGCCAGCCACGTCAGCAGGGCGTCGAGGTCGGTGGCGGCCGAGAGAACCCGCTCGACCGCCTCGGAAGTGTGCAGCCACTCCTCGCAGCCGAGGGAACGGGCAGCGATCAGCGAACGGTGGCGCAGCAAGTCCGTACGGCAGTGGTCTGCCGGATAGCCACGCGGGGGACGTTTCATCACGTCCCCGGAGATGTCGTAGCCCTTGTGCCGCAGATCCTCGACGACGGCGGACAGTTCGCGGCCGCTTCCCTCAGAAGCCACGGCCCTGCGGAACATGTCCACCTGGCCGGGGTCGGGGTACCACCAGGCGCCCTGGATCCGCAGGCCGTCCAGGGAGAATCGGAGACCGATCTCGACTTTGCGGCCGAGTCGGATCACCGCGCCCTGGTGCTGCCACCACCAGGAGTCGGTGCGGTAGTGCCAGACGGAGAAGTCCTCGTACCGGGGATCGGTGTCCGCGATCTCGTTGAGCAGGGCGATCATCGGCTGCCGCACCAGGCGTTCACGGTCGGCGCGGCAGCGCTCCCGGGTCACGGGGGTCGGTTCGCCCTGGAGCTGCCACAACACGTCCATGGCCTGCTCCGGCCAGCCGGCGAACTGTCCACGCATGCCCGGAGGATAGCTCAGCCATGGTCCGCGTGGCCGGACCATGAATACGGACAGGGGAAAGCCCCCGGGCAAGGGCGGCGCGTCTCGGAGGCGATCGAGCGGGGGACATCCTCGCCGGTTTCGAGATCGACTGCATCTTCCCCACCTTCCGGTCCCCGAAGACCGCGGACGAGGCTTGTGAGAGGCTGCACGGTCCGAACCCGGCCCGGGGGCCGAGGAGGGGAGCAGCGGCAAGGTGTACTTCGGTGAGCAGAGCGTCGCCGCCGAATACTGGGGGCGTGGTACCTACGCCTCCGGGATGTACCGGTACGGCATGGACATGAAGTTACTGGTGCAGTTCTCGCCAAGGCGGCCAAGCGCTACGGCTGGAAGGGCCCGCACGGAAGCCCAGGGTCGAGTGGGAGATCGACTACAGCAGGCTGAACGAGTTCAACGCCCTGACCGTCGCCCGCACCTGGATACCCAAGCCGTGAGGAGGCTGAGTGCCATGCCCTCGACGCTTCATCAGGAGTACGACGTCCGTGTGCTCGTGGTACGGCCCTGGGGGCTGGACGTAGTGCTCCCGGACGGCACCGCGGGCCTGATCGACAACACGAAGGACCCGCGCTGGCCGGGCGGTGACCAGCAGGCAGCTGTCGGAACGCTGGTCCGCGCCGTCGTTTTGGACGACGAGAGGGACCCCGTCCGGATGAGCGCCCTCGACGACGACCTGGCCGTCGCCCGTGCCCTGCGGGGGGCCGCGGAGCGTTAGCCGCGAGGCCGAGGGCCGCGTTCCCGGGGAGAGATCCCGGATGAGCGCCCTCGGCGTGGGGATCCGGGCCACCGCCGAGGTGACATCGGCCGTGAACAGACATGCTCCGGGGAGGGCCGGTGACTGTTCGTCCGGCGCTCACACTGCGGCGAGCAGCGCCTCTTACCACACAACCAGCGGCACCGGCGTGCGCACCGCCGGGTTCGGCCAGACCCTGCTGACGGCGAGCGCGAAGAGGTTCTGCGGCATCAAGTGGGTCTCGCCGGTGGAGCAGGACTGGTCGGTGAAGGGCGCCCACATCAACCTGAAGAACGGCAGGGAGGTCTGGATCTACGCGGACCACGACAACAAGCTGGCCGGCCGGCCCATCACTGTCACGGCGGGACTCGCCACTCAAGCCGAGATCGACGCCATGTTCGAGGCGATCGAGGCCAGCTCGGCTCTGCGCGCCGACTTCATCGCGAAGGCGACCGAGGCGATGAATATCATGAACACTCCTTCAGAGAAGGGCGGTAACTGGGGCATGGCACAGAACACAGGCGCGGAGATGGCCCGCCTGATCCGACTGCTAGTACTCCAGCAGTACTTCGTGGCTTGACCTGGGGAAACGTCGAGCGGTGGGAGTGTAGCGGGCGGGGGTTCGTCACGAATGGCTTCTGCCC
>NZ_JBHJUW010000298.1:1293-3043 GCF_042268205.1 Streptomyces sp. NPDC056160 | reverse complement strand
GGGTGGTTGGTCGTTGTTTGAGAACTGCACAGTGGACGCGAGCATCTGTGGCCAAGTTTTTAAGGGCGCACGGTGGATGCCTTGGCACCAGGAACCGATGAAGGACGTGGGAGGCCGCGATAGTCCCCGGGGAGTCGTCAACCAGGCTTTGATCCGGGGGTTTCCGAATGGGGAAACCCGGCAGTCGTCATGGGCTGTCACCCGCTGCTGAACACATAGGCAGTGTGGAGGGAACGCGGGGAAGTGAAACATCTCAGTACCCGCAGGAAGAGAAAACAACCGTGATTCCGGGAGTAGTGGCGAGCGAAACCGGATGAGGCTAAACCGTATGCGTGTGAGACCCGGCAGGGGTTGCGTATACGGGGTTGTGGGATCTCTCTTGATCAGTCTGCCGGCTGGTCGGTGAGTCAGAAACCGTTGATGTAGACGAAGGACATGCGAAAGGTCCGGCGTAGAGGGTAAGACCCCCGTAGTCGAAATGTCAGCGGCTTGCTTGAGAGACACCCAAGTAGCACGGGGCCCGAGAAATCCCGTGTGAATCTGGCGGGACCACCCGCTAAGCCTAAATATTCCCTGGTGACCGATAGCGGATAGTACCGTGAGGGAATGGTGAAAAGTACCCCGGGAGGGGAGTGAAATAGTACCTGAAACCGTGTGCCTACAAGCCGTGGGAGCGTCGGAGTGGAGTTTGCTTCACTCTCGTGACTGCGTGCCTTTTGAAGAATGAGCCTGCGAGTTTGCGGTGTGTTGCGAGGTTAACCCGGGTGGGGTAGCCGTAGCGAAAGCGAGTCCGAACAGGGCGTTTTAGTAGCACGCTCAAGACCCGAAGCGGAGTGATCTAGCCATGGGCAGGTTGAAGCGGAGGTAAGACTTCGTGGAGGACCGAACCCACCAGGGTTGAAAACCTGGGGGATGACCTGTGGTTAGGGGTGAAAGGCCAATCAAACTCCGTGATAGCTGGTTCTCCCCGAAATGCATTTAGGTGCAGCGTCGTGTGTTTCTTGCCGGAGGTAGAGCACTGGATAGGCGATGGGCCCTACCGGGTTACTGACCTTAGCCAAACTCCGAATGCCGGTAAGTGAGAGCGCGGCAGTGAGACTGTGGGGGATAAGCTCCATGGTCGAGAGGGAAACAGCCCAGAGCATCGACTAAGGCCCCTAAGCGTACGCTAAGTGGGAAAGGATGTGGAGTCGCAGAGACAACCAGGAGGTTGGCTTAGAAGCAGCCACCCTTGAAAGAGTGCGTAATAGCTCACTGGTCTAGTGATTCCGCGCCGACAATGTAGCGGGGCTCAAGCGTACCGCCGAAGTCGTGTCATTGCAGCAATACGCCCAACGGCGGCTGTGATGGGTAGGGGAGCGTCGTCTGCCGGGTGAAGCAGCACCGGAAGGTAGTTGTGGACGGTTGACGAGTGAGAATGCAGGCATGAGTAGCGATTCACACGTGAGAAACGTGTGCGCCGATTGACTAAGGGTTCCTGGGTCAAGCTGATCTGCCCAGGGTAAGTCGGGACCTAAGGCGAGGCCGACAGGCGTAGTCGATGGATAACCGGTTGATATTCCGGTACCCGCTGTGAAGCGTCAAACATCGAGCATCGTGATGCTAAGGCCGTGAAGCCGCCCTGATCTCTTCGGAGTTGAGGGGAGTGGTGGAGCCGCCGGCCCAAGCGGTTAGTAGGTGAGTGATGGGGTGACGCAGGAAGGTAGTCCATCCCGGGCGGTGGTTGTCCCGGGGTAAGGGTGTAGGCCGT
>NZ_JBHJUW010000298.1:0-1195 GCF_042268205.1 Streptomyces sp. NPDC056160 | reverse complement strand
CGAGCTGGGGGTGGCCGCAGAGACCAGCGAGAAGCGACTGTTTACTAAAAACACAGGTCCGTGCGAAGCCGTAAGGCGATGTATACGGACTGACGCCTGCCCGGTGCTGGAACGTTAAGGGGACCGGTTAGCTCCATTTCGGTGGGGCGAAGCTGAGAACTTAAGCGCCAGTAAACGGCGGTGGTAACTATAACCATCCTAAGGTAGCGAAATTCCTTGTCGGGTAAGTTCCGACCTGCACGAATGGCGTAACGACTTCTCGACTGTCTCAACCATAGGCCCGGTGAAATTGCACTACGAGTAAAGATGCTCGTTTCGCGCAGCAGGACGGAAAGACCCCGGGACCTTTACTACAGTTTGATATTGGTGTTCGGTTCGGCTTGTGTAGGATAGCTGGGAGACTTTGAAGCATGCACGCCAGTGTGTGTGGAGTCGTCGTTGAAATACCAGTCTGGTCGTGCTGGATGTCTAACCTGGGTCCGTGATCCGGATCAGGGACAGTGTCTGATGGGTAGTTTAACTGGGGCGGTTGCCTCCTAAAGGGTAACGGAGGCGCCCAAAGGTTCCCTCAGCCTGGTTGGCAATCAGGTGTTGAGTGTAAGTGCACAAGGGAGCTTGACTGTGAGACCGACGGGTCGAGCAGGGACGAAAGTCGGGACTAGTGATCCGGCGGTGGCTTGTGGAAGCGCCGTCGCTCAACGGATAAAAGGTACCCCGGGGATAACAGGCTGATCTTCCCCAAGAGTCCATATCGACGGGATGGTTTGGCACCTCGATGTCGGCTCGTCGCATCCTGGGGCTGGAGTCGGTCCCAAGGGTTGGGCTGTTCGCCCATTAAAGCGGTACGCGAGCTGGGTTTAGAACGTCGTGAGACAGTTCGGTCCCTATCCGCTGTGCGCGTAGGAGTCTTGAGAAGGGCTGTCCCTAGTACGAGAGGACCGGGACGGACGAACCTCTGGTGTGCCAGTTGTTCTGCCAAGGGCATGGCTGGTTGGCTACGTTCGGGAGGGATAACCGCTGAAAGCATCTAAGCGGGAAGCCTGCTTCGAGATGAGGACTCCCACCCACTTGATGGGGTAAGGCTCCCAGTAGACGACTGGGTTGATAGGCCGGATCTGGAAGCACGGTAACGTGTGGAGGTGACCGGTACTAATAGGCCGAGGGCTTGTCCTCAGTTGCTCGCGTCCACTGTGTT
>NZ_JBHJUW010000297.1:0-3174 GCF_042268205.1 Streptomyces sp. NPDC056160 | reverse complement strand
GGGCCGGCGGGGCGGGGGGCTGCGCCGGCGGGGCGGGGGGCTGCGCCGGCGGGGCGGGGGGCTGCGCCGGCGGACCCCATACGGCGGCCGACCCGGCGGGGCGGGTCCGCTCCGTCCATGCCTTGCCGTCCCACCAGCGCTCGGTGGCGGGACCGTCACTTGTCTGCCCCGGGTCGGGGTACCACCCGGGAGGAGTCACCTGCGTCATGTCCCCACCGTATGAGGCGTCCGTGAAAGCGGTATGAGAGGGCCCGGCTCCGCGACGGCGGTCGCGATGGAGCACAGGTGATGACATGTCGGGTTTTCCCCCGGGAGGTGCGGGAGCGCCGCGTCGCCCGCCTGCCCCGCACGTCACCCGTCACGGGAACAGCTGCCCCGTCCGGCCTCCGTTCGGACGGCCCGGCCGCTAGGCTCGGCATCCGTACGTCGTTCGGGCGACTGGGGAGGTAGCGGGATGACGGAGGTACGGCCGGATGCGGCCGCCTCGGCCTCCCTGTGGGAGCGCGACGAGGAAGTCACCACCATCCTGCGCGCGGTCGACGCCCTGTGCGCCGACCGCACGTCCCGCGGCGGACTGCTGCTCCTCCAGGGCGAGGCCGGACTCGGCAAGACCGCCCTGCTGGCCGAGACCCGCCGCATCGCCGAGGCGCGCGGCTGCGCGGTGTGGTCGGCGCGCGGCGGCGAGATCCTCAGGGCCGTCCCGTTCAACGTGGTCCGCCAACTCCTGCAGCCCGCGCTGCTGTCGCTGATGCCCGAGGAGGCCCGCGAGTACCTCGGGGAGTGGTACGGCATCGCGGGCCCCGCCCTCGGCATCGCGGAGCCCGGCGACGGCGAGGCCGACCCGCGCGGCGTGTGCGAAGGCCTGGTCGACGCCGTGAGCCGGCTCGCCGGACGCGACTGGCCGCTGGTGCTGACGATCGACGACGCCCACTGGGCCGACGAGGAGAGCCTGCGCTGGCTCGCCGCCTTCGCCGAACGCCTCGACGAAGCGCCCGTCCTGCTCGTGGTCACCCGCAGGCCGGGCGAGGTCGGCGGGGACGGCGCCCGGCTGCTGGAGACCGTCGCCGCCGCCGCGGGCGTCCGCACCCTCAGCTCCCTGTCCCCGGACGCCACCGCCGCCCTCACCCGCACCACCCTCGGTCCGCACGCCGACGCCCCCTTCTGCCGCGAGGTGTGGGCGGTCACCGGCGGCAACCCCTACGAGACCGTGGAACTCCTCGCCAAGGTGCGCGACAGCGAACTCGAACCCGTCGAGGCGCGCGCCGGCGAACTGCGCGACCTGAACCGCTCCGCCCGCGGCGGCGGCCTCGTCGCCCGCCTGGAAGAACTGGGCATCGACGCCACCCGGTTCGCCTGGGCCGCCGCCATCCTGGGCACCGGCATCTCCGTCGGCCTCGTCGCCCGGCTCGCGACCATGGGCCGCGAGGACGCGGTGCGCTGCGCCGAACTGCTGCGCGGCGCCCGCATCCTCACCGAGCCCGACCCGGCGAGCGCGCGGGGCGGCGACAGCGACCTGGAGTTCGTGCACCCGCTCATCGCCACCGCCGTCTACAACTCCATCCCGGACGCCCTGCGCACCGCCATGCACGGCATCGCCGCCCAGGTCGTCGCCGACTCCGGCCTCGGTGCCGCGGCCGCCTCCCGGCACCTGCTCCAGGTCCACCCGGACGACGACGAGGAACTCGTCGACCAGCTGCGGCAGGCCGCCCGCGAACACCTCGCCGTCGGCGCCCCCGAGGCCGCCCGCCGCTGCCTGGAGCGGGCCCTGCTGGAGCCGCCCACTCCCGACGTGCACGCGCGCGTGCTCTACGAACTGGGCTGCGCCACGCTGCTCACCGCCCCCGCCACCACCATCGACCACCTGCAGATGGCCCTGGGCATGCCCGGCCTGGACGGCCCGGTCCGCGTGGACGCCGTCTGGCGGCTGTCCCAGGCCCTGCTGCACAACAACCAGCTGGAGGAGGCCGTCCGCACGGTCGAGGCCGAGGCCGCCCGCCACGAACCGGGCCCCGTCCGGCTGCGGCTGCATGCCGTCCAGTACATGTGGGAGGGCCTGCACACCGGCGAGACCATCACCCCCGACCGCTCCGAACGGCTCGCCGAACTCGCCGCGGGCTGCACCGGACGCGACAACTCCGAACGGGCCCTGCTGATCCTGCGCGGCTTCGACGCCATGGCCCGCGGCGAGAACGCCGAGGAGGTCGCCGAACTGTGCGACCGCGCCCTCGTCAACGGCCGGCTCGCCCCGGGCCTCGGCTGGACCGACACCGAGTGGGGCGTCGAACTGCTGCTGATGCTCGCCAGCGCCTACGCCTACAGCGACCGCCTGGACCGCGCCGAAACCCTGTACAACGAAGCACTGCGCGCCTACGAGAGCGCCCACTGGAACGGCGGCCACCTCGCCCTCGCCCACGCCTACGTCGGCCTGGGCCACCGCAGGCGCGGCCGGCTGCGCGAGGCGGAGGCGGCGCTGCGCGAGTCGCTGCGCATCGCCGAACGGGTCGGCCGCGGACTGCCCCTGTACTGGACCGCCACCTGCAACCTCGTCGACACCCTGCTCGCCCGCGGCCACGTCGCACAGGCCTGGGAGATCGCCGAGCGGTACGGGTTCGCCCCGCCCTACCCGGCCACCATCGTGATCCCCGACCCGCGCAGCGTCCGCGGCCGGCTGCTGCTCGCCGCCGGCCGTACGAAGGAGGGCGTGGCCGAACTGGAGGCCGCCGAGAAGGCGGCGGCCGTCCGCGGCCACCACAACCCGGTCATGGTGCCCTGGGCGGCCGACCTGGCCCGCGCCCTCGCCGCCGAGGAACCGGCCCGCGCCGCACGGCTCGCGGCCGACGTCCGCCGCCAGGCCGAGCGGTTCGGCACCGACACCGCCATAGGAGAGGCCCTGCGCTGCGCCGCCGCGCTGGAGACCGGCCAGCGCGCGGTCCGCCTGGCCGCCCAGGCCGTCACCTACCTCGAAGCCTCCCCCTGCCAGTACGAACACGCCGCCGCCCGCGTCGAGTACGGCATCGCCTCCCGGTCCGTCGCCGAGCTGAAGCGGGGCCTGGCGCTGGCGCGTTCGTGCGGCGCGGACGGCCTGGCGGCCCGGGCCCGTGACGTCCTGGAGTCGGGCGCCGGGCTGCGGTAGCACCGCGCGGGGCCCGGGGCCCCGGGGCGCGCGCCCGCCGG
>NZ_JBHJUW010000296.1:0-3193 GCF_042268205.1 Streptomyces sp. NPDC056160 | reverse complement strand
GTATAAGTATCAGTGGCGGAGAGCAAGGGATTCGAACCCTTGAGACGGAGTTGACCGCCTACACGATTTCCAATCGTGCTCCTTCGACCACTCGGACAGCTCTCCAATAATGGCTCCGCAGGTAGGATTCGAACCTACGACCGATCGGTTAACAGCCGATAGCTCTACCACTGAGCTACTGCGGAATATTATAAGCTTCATAAACAAAAACATGGTAGATAAAATAAAAAAGCTTGGCGGCGTCCTACTCTCACAGGGGGAAACCCCCGACTACCATCGGCGCTGAAGAGCTTAACTTCCGTGTTCGGCATGGGAACGGGTGTGACCTCTTCGCTATCGCCACCAAACCATTGAGAGTGTTCTCTCAAAACTAGATAACAGTAAGCATACATTCAAATTGGTTAAGTCCTCGATCGATTAGTATCTGTCAGCTCCATGTGTCGCCACGCTTCCACCTCGAACCTATCAACCTGATCATCTTTCAGGGATCTTACTTCCTTGCGGAATGGGAAATCTCATCTTGAGGGGGGCTTCATGCTTAGATGCTTTCAGCACTTATCCCGTCCGCACATAGCTACCCAGCGATGCCCTTGGCAGAACAACTGGTACACCAGCGGTGCGTCCATCCCGGTCCTCTCGTACTAAGGACAGCTCCTCTCAAATTTCCTACGCCCGCGACGGATAGGGACCGAACTGTCTCACGACGTTCTGAACCCAGCTCGCGTACCGCTTTAATGGGCGAACAGCCCAACCCTTGGGACCGACTACAGCCCCAGGATGCGATGAGCCGACATCGAGGTGCCAAACCTCCCCGTCGATGTGGACTCTTGGGGGAGATAAGCCTGTTATCCCCGGGGTAGCTTTTATCCGTTGAGCGATGGCCCTTCCATGCGGAACCACCGGATCACTAAGCCCGACTTTCGTCCCTGCTCGACTTGTAGGTCTCGCAGTCAAGCTCCCTTATGCCTTTGCACTCTACGAATGATTTCCAACCATTCTGAGGGAACCTTTGGGCGCCTCCGTTACACTTTAGGAGGCGACCGCCCCAGTCAAACTGCCCACCTGACACTGTCTCCCGGGTCGATAAGACCCGTAGGTTAGAATTTCAATACAGCCAGGGCGGTATCCCACCAACGCCTCCACCGAAGCTAGCGCTCCGGTTTCAATGGCTCCCGCCTATCCTGTACAAGCTGTACCAAAATTCAATATCAGGCTGCAGTAAAGCTCCACGGGGTCTTTCCGTCCTGTCGCGGGTAACCTGCATCTTCACAGGTACTATAATTTCACCGAGTCTCTCGTTGAGACAGTGCCCAGATCGTTGCGCCTTTCGTGCGGGTCGGAACTTACCCGACAAGGAATTTCGCTACCTTAGGACCGTTATAGTTACGGCCGCCGTTTACTGGGGCTTCAATTCGCACCTTCGCTTACGCTAAGCGCTCCTCTTAACCTTCCAGCACCGGGCAGGCGTCAGCCCCTATACTTCGCCTTACGGCTTCGCAGAGACCTGTGTTTTTGCTAAACAGTCGCCTGGGCCTATTCACTGCGGCTTTCCGTTAAGAAAGCACCCCTTCTCCCGAAGTTACGGGGTCATTTTGCCGAGTTCCTTAACCAGAGTTCTCTCGCACACCTTAGGATTCTCTCCTCGCCTACCTGTGTCGGTTTGCGGTACAGGCACCTTTTATCTCGCTAGAAGCTTTTCTTGGCAGCGGGGAATCAAAGACTTCGCTCCATAAGGAGCTTCCCCATCACAGCTCAGCCTTCACGATAAGCGGATTTGCCTACTTATCAGCCTAACTGCTTGGACGTGCACAACCAATCGCACGCTTCTTCTATCCTTCTGCGTCCCTCCATTGCTCAAACGATAAAGAGGTGGTACAGGAATATCAACCTGTTGTCCATCGCCTACGCCTGTCGGCCTCGGCTTAGGTCCTGACTAACCCTGAGCGGACGAGCCTTCCTCAGGAAACCTTAGGCATTCGGTGGACGGGATTCTCACCCGTCTTTCGCTACTCATACCGGCATTCTCACTTCTAAGCGCTCCACCAGTCCTTCCGGTCTGACTTCACTGCACTTAGAACGCTCCCCTACCACTGATACCATTGGTATCAATTCGCAGCTTCGGTGGTGTATTTAGCCCCGGTACATTTTCGGCGCAGAGTCACTCGACCAGTGAGCTATTACGCACTCTTTAAATGGTGGCTGCTTCTAAGCCAACATCCTGGTTGTCTAAGCAACTCCACATCCTTTTCCACTTAACGTATACTTTGGGACCTTAGCTGGCGGTCTGGGCTGTTTCCCTTTCGACTACGGATCTTATCACTCGCAGTCTGACTCCCAAGGATAAGTCATTGGCATTCGGAGTTTGACTGAATTCGGTAACCCGGTAGGGGCCCCTAGTCCAATCAGTGCTCTACCTCCGAGACTCTTACCTTGAGGCTAGCCCTAAAGCTATTTCGGAGAGAACCAGCTATCTCCAGGTTCGATTGGAATTTCTCCGCTACCCACACCTCATCCCCGCACTTTTCAACGTGCGTGGGTTCGGGCCTCCATTCAGTGTTACCTGAACTTCACCCTGGACATGGGTAGATCACCTGGTTTCGGGTCTACGACCACGTACTCATGCGCCCTATTCAGACTCGCTTTCGCTGCGGCTCCGCATCTTCTGCTTAACCTTGCACGGGATCGTAACTCGCCGGTTCATTCTACAAAAGGCACGCCATCACCCGTTAACGGGCTCTGACTACTTGTAGGCACACGGTTTCAGGATCTCTTTCACTCCCCTTCCGGGGTGCTTTTCACCTTTCCCTCACGGTACTGGTTCACTATCGGTCACTAGGGAGTATTTAGCCTTGGGAGATGGTCCTCCCGGATTCCGACGGAATTTCACGTGTTCCGCCGTACTCAGGATCCACTCAGGAGAGAACGAAGTTTTGACTACAGGGCTGTTACCTCCTATGGCGGGCCTTTCCAGACCTCTTCATCTACCTCGTTCCTTTGTAACTCCGTATAGAATGTCCTACAACCCCAAGAGGCAAGCCTCTTGGTTTGGGCTAGATTCCGTTTCGCTCGCCGCTACTCAGGAAATCGCATTTGCTTTCTCTTCCTCCAGGTACTTAGATGTTTCAGTTCCCCGGGTATGCCTTCTCATACCCTATGTATTCAGGTATGGATACTACTCCATTACTAGCAGTGG
>NZ_JBHJUW010000295.1:0-3242 GCF_042268205.1 Streptomyces sp. NPDC056160 | reverse complement strand
CTGTTGGTTCTATTGACGGTTCACCGGGGGGCCCCACCGGGTGGTGGCCCCCGCCCCCCCCCCCCCCCCCCCCCCCCCGGGGGGGGGGGCCCCCCCCCCCCCCCCCCCACGACGTGGGGCCGACTTCGAACAGCGGGCAGGCTCCGCATCCGCTCGCAGCGCTCTTCCCCGACGACGGCGACGGCAGCGGGCCGCAGGCCCTCACGGCCGAAGCACCGGCATCTGTAGGCGAGGTCGTCGACGCAGAGCTCCTCGACGACCCCGATCCGGACGGTGATGACAGTGACGAGGACGAGGGCGACGTATGGGAGATGTAGGCGACGGGTGACAGAGGCCGTGAACGACGCAGCCGCAGTCCGGCACCCGTGGAGGTGGACGCGTCCTCCGGCCCGGGGGCGGTCTGCCGGTGTCGAGGCAGGAACCGTGATGAGGGAGAAGTGATGAAGGCATCCGTCGAACTGCGTGATAAGCGTGAAGCCCGCCTGCGCCAGCAGCTGAGGGACACCCCGATGCGGCCTCTGCCGCTGTTCCAGCTCACCGGCTGGACCCACTTCGTGGACGAGGAGGTGAGCCCGCCCGTCCTGGCGGCGGGCAGCAGCCCCACCGAGGACAGGAAGACGGACGAACAGGCCATCGCCTACCACCGGCATCTGCGGATGGTGCCCACCGACGCGATGACGCACATGCAGAAGACGGTCGTCGAGGCGGTCCACCGCAACAGCGGGTGCCGTGAGGGCCTGATGGACCATGTCATCGACGGGCCCGCGGGCACCGGCAAGACCTGTCTGCTGCGGGCGATCGGACGCACCGCCCAGCAGGAGATCGAAGCCACCACGAACGGCAGGCAGCCCAACATGATCCCGGTGGTGCACATCACCACCCCCGCGGACCCGGAGCTGAGGGTGAACTGGATCTGGGAGATCGGCTCCTACCTGGGTCTCAACCCCGAGCCGAAGAGCCTCGCGGAAGTCCTGGAGATGCGCAGGCACCAGGACGTGACCCTGCCGGTCAACTACGTCCTGGAGACGGCGCAGACCCGCCTGCTGCTCCTCGACGACATCAACCGCGCCTCGCCGCAGCAACTGGCCAACGTACTGCCCTACTTCGACTACCTGCGCGACAAACTCGGCGTCACGCTCGTCTTCTGCGGCACCGGCGCCAGCCACCTCCTGCACCAGGCCCGCATCCTGGCCCAGGACCTGACCCGGGTCAGCGCGGAGAACCGGGTACGGCTCGAACAGGCGGGCCGCCCGGCGGATCCCGTCTCGCCCTCCCCGACCACGCTGCTGCCCGTGACCTGGCTGCACCCCCTGCCCCTGGGCCCCAAGGCCGAGGAACAGGAGATGTTCCGGCGCGTACTGGCGGGCTTCGAAGCCGACTTGAGCCTGTACCGGCTCGAGGAAAACGCCCTCAGCAAGCATGCCGCCCAACTGCACCAGCTCACCGGCGGCTACTTCAAAGCCCTCACCTACGTCATCTCCACCGCCGCCGTCATCGCGATCCACAGCGGCAGCGAGAACATCACCGAGAAAGAGATCAAAGCCGCGACAGCCCAGCTCGGCCCCTGGCAACCAGCCGCAAACCAGCCGTGAAGCCGGGCCGACCTCGACCCCTGAAACGAGCCATGGCGGGCAGCGGGCCGTTCACCTCGTGTCATGAACTACCCGGTGGATCCGGTTTCGCCGTCGCCCGCACGAGCGCCGTCTGCCGGCACGTTGGCGTAATCGACCCCGGGAAAGAGCCGGATGCGGCTCTCATCGACGCGGACCCTGGCCGACCGCGGAGCGTCATCCGAGAGGCGGCACAGCACGTCCGCTTCACGGCGGCCGTCCCTGGTGGTATGCCAGGACCGCAGCTGGCCGAAGCGGCGTTTCCCGTCGGCGGTCTCCACAAGCACGAGCGGGTCCGGTGCGCGTCCCGGCCCCTCGGTGACCTGGGCAAAAAAGCCTTCCTCGCGCAGCCGGGTGCACAGGTCCACCAGTGAGGATGCTTGGGCGCTTCCCAGTTCCATGCCGATCTCGAAGTGCTCTTGAAGACCGAGGGAGGACAGGTTCGCGCTGCCGAAGTAGCCGGTGGCGCGGTCGGCGACCACGAACTTGGCGTGCATGATGCCGGGGTTGGCCCCGGTCCACCAGTACAAGGACGTTCTTCCGTAGTCGGCGCAGTCTTTGACGAGGTCGTTCAGGGGTTGGGCTCGGCTGCTCGGGTCGTGGGCGTAGAAGTGGACGGCGACTTGGCGCTCGGCGACGGCGGGCAGCAGAACCTCGCGCAGCAGGTCGCAGCCGTGGCGGTTCCAGAAGGGGCCACCGATGTGGAGTTCGCTGTTGGCTCCGGCGATGACGTCCTGAACTAGCAGGTCCAGGCGTCGGACGGGGGGCGCTACCAGGTGGGCAGCGGCTCGCGGGGTGGTGAACACCAGGGGGCGCTCGGATGGTGGTGCTGCGGGCGGTGGGTCAAGGCCGTCCAGGACGTCCAGGATGACCTGGAGTTGGGAGAGGCGGGCAGGGACGAGCCCTGCGTGCCGGCCTGAGCCCAGTAGGCCGCACTCGGCGGCGAGCTGGCGTACGGCGGTAGCGTGATCGTCTGCGACCCCGTGCACGCGGAGGGCGTCAAGGGTGTCGGCTCTGGCGATCTCCCGTGTCCATTCGGCGGCTGCCGCGTAGCTGCCCGCGAGGCGCTCCAGGAGCTGGGCGAGCGGGACCAGCGGTCGCAGTTCGTCGGTCATGTGTGGCTCGAGGCGGCGGTGTGGCGGAGGAATTCAGCGGCGAGGCCCCGGTCGAGGTCGTCGTTGAACAGCTGGCAGCCGAACGTGAGGTAGACGCAGCGCTCGCAGCAGCGTGGTGAGGACTGATGGCACAGCGGGTCGTTCTCGCAGCTGAGCACCGAGTCGGCGGTGCTCTCCAGCCAGCTGAGCACGCGGTTGCTGAGCAGGGTCCACAGTGATCCGAGGGTGAATTCACGGACGTTGTCGGCGTAGATGGCGACGGTGAGTGCCTTCGTGACGACCCATTCGGCGAGCGTGTTCTCAGCCAGTCCTACTTGGCCATCGTCCAGGGACCGAAGCAGGAGGTGGCCGAGGGTGTGGATGACCGTGTGTACGGTTGCTGCCGCGCGGGCGGCTTCCGGGTTGTCCTGGTCTGTGAACAGGGGCCTTGACCCCGGAGTTTGAACACGTCTATGCGGCTCGGGCCAGGGTAGTTGATGTTGGGTGGACGGTGATCTCGTAGGTGATCGGGGCTCGC
>NZ_JBHJUW010000294.1:0-3262 GCF_042268205.1 Streptomyces sp. NPDC056160 | reverse complement strand
AACGACCCGGCGAAACGAAGCCAACCCGAACCACAAGGTTCATAGCACCGCGAACGTCTCATTTGACTTGACAACTACCGGGGAGACGGCTGCCGCTCCCCTCCCCTCCCCTATTACGCCGTAATAAGGCCGTCCCCCTATTACGGCGTAATAGGGGGACGGCCTGTACGACGGTCTGTGCTCAGCGGGTGCTGCTGGGGGACTCCAGACGCTCCTGCTGATGCTTGTTGAGGATGACGAGCATCCGGTCGAACTCCGTGACACTCATCTTGCGGATGAGGTGCATGGCGAGGAAGGCCCCGTTGTCGTAGGGCAGTCGGCGGGCTGCGGAACCGTTGACATCGGTGAGGTCCTGGTCGGGAACGGAAGCCCGGTCGGACCGGGGCTCGGGCACGGTCTCCTGAGCGGGAGTGGACCGTACGGCCACCGAATGAATGGCCTCGACCTGCTCGGCCGACCGGACTGCCTCGTCCGGCTCGTCCAACTCGTCCGGCTCCTCTGACTCCTCAGGCTCGTCCGGCTCTCCCTCGTCGACGGGGTCGGCCTCGTGTTGTTCCTCCCGGGTGGTCTGTAGCCTCTCCAAAGTCTCCGGGCTCTTCGCGCCCGCTTCGCTCTCCGGTTCTTCAACCTCGTACCCTTCGGTCCCTTCGTCCGTGTCCGAGCCGAGGGGCGTCGGGGCTACTGACGGTGCCGGAGTCATTGGGGCGACGGCTGCCGCCTTCCGCTCCACTTCCTTGCGGAGCCGCTCGGCCTTCAGCTCTTCCAGGGCGGCCTCCTGCCGCTCCTGCGGTTCCTTGGCCACGGCCCGGAGCAGTTCGACGGGCTCCGCACCGACCGCTGCCTGGAGTTGGGGGGACAGGTTCAGCAGGGCGAGGCGCTGGGACACCCAGCCTTGGGACTTGCGCAGTCGCTTGGCGAGCTTGACCTGTGAGCCGTGGATGGCGAGGAGCCGTTGCAGTGCACGGGCCTCGTCGAGCGGATCCAGATCGTTGCGGTGGATATTGGCGACGAGTGCGGATTCGAGGATGGCGTCGCCGTCACTCCCCTGCTCGTCGTCGACCATCACATGGAGATGGGTGAGTCCTGCCTCCCGGGCGGCGGCAAGGCGGCTGCTGCCGTCGACGACGACGTGTGTCGTGTCGGGCTCCAGGTCCTTCTCACGGTCCGGGTTGGCTTTGAGGTAGGCATCGCGGTTCATGACCGTGATGGCCTGCTTCTGACCGTGCTCCTTGAGGCTGCCCGCGAGTTCGCTCAGATTACCGAGGGTGGTGCGCGGGTTCTCGGGGTTGGGGCTGATGCGTGCAACGGGCAGACTGGTCGGCGGGGAAACCCCCTCGGTGGGGACGCCGGTGGCCGCACCGATCGCGGCACGTCGGGCACTGACCGGCCGGGCGCCTCCTCCGAAACGTCCCGCTCCGAGCTGATCGGCCTTGCTCATGAGATCTCCCGTGCCAAGGCCCGCATGCCGATGGCCTGCTGCGAGGAGGGGGCGTAACTGAGAAGGGGCTGCTTCATGCGCACTGCTTCCTTCTGTTCCTTCAGGTCGCTGATGAGACCGACGACCCGCGGATCCTTTATGTCGATCCAGCCCTGGAGCGAGGAGGTGGCGATGTAGCCACGGCGGCCGTCGTAGAGGTTGACGACGATCCCCAGGTAGTCGATGTCGAGGCCGAGGTCGTTGCGGAGGTCCTCGATCTGGTTGGTGAGCAGGTCGTAGGCGTCGGCGGAACTGTCCTCCGCCTGGACGACGATGAGCGCGCCGGACTGACCGGGGCGCTCGCCGTCGCGGCGGCGTCCGTAGTAGGCCGCCGCGTCCATGCTGAGGCCGAGGCTCGGCGGGCAGTCGACGAGGATCACGTCGTAATCGGCTTCCAGCGGAGTCAGCGCTCGTTCCAGAGCGGCCTCCCGTGCGCGCACGGCGGACAGGCGCACGTCCAGCAGGAAGGCGTCATGGCAGGCGGGCAGCAGGTGCAGCCGACCTCCGAAGTGGTCCTCGTCGATGGAGACGATCAGATCCCGCAGCTCGCCCTTGGGGTCCCCCGCCATGTGGTTGGTGAGGCTGTCACCGTTCATCGGCAGGGGAGCAGCCCCGAGCTGGTTTGTCAGGTGGCACTGGGGGTCGAAGTCGACCAGCAGGACCCGAAAACCGCGGCCGGGGAGCTTCTCGATGTCGAGGGGGTCCCTGCTGGTGTCGCCCGTGTCGCCGTCCCTGTCGCCCACCCGCAGGGCGGCAGCCAGGGCTTTGGCGACGCGTACGGGATACAGGCGGTTGGAGTCCTCTGACAGTGCCTCACCCACACCAGCCGTGATGGCCGTCTTGCCCACGCCGCCCTTCTGGTTGCAGACGACGATGCGGCGGGTGATGTCCGGGCGCTGTACGTCGGGGGCCGGGTTCGTGTCGAGCCAGAGCTGAACGGACTGGGCGAGTCCCTGAATGAGGGAGACCCGTCGGTCCTCCGAGATCCCGCGGAACTCCTCCCACTGCCCGGGAGGCAGGAAGGTGGAGAAGGACTCGGCCCCGACGGTGTCGACCGAGGCCGTCGCCGAGGCGAGGGCGCACCAGGCCGCGATGCCCTGCTCGACGGCGGTCTGGATCTCGATACCGAGCTGTGCGGTTCTTACCTTGAGGTTCTGCCGGAGCCATCCCGGCAGTTTGGAGACGACCTTCACTCGGTCGTTCGAGGTGGCTGGCATACTCATGGCGCTACCTTACTAACGTCATTGATCAACTACAGCACCGACACGTTACTTAGTACGACTTGGTGATGCGTCAGGTCGCGGCACCCGATCCCCCAGCCCTATTACGGCGTAATAGCCGGAACAGGTGCGCTTCGGCCAGACCCTCTCTCCCATGATGCCTGCGGTCCATGACCCGGCACCTATTACGTCGTAATAGGTGCCGCCTTCGCCGCCTTGAGGAAGTCGGCAGCGACGGTCAGCGCGAGACGTGCCTCACCGGTGAGGACCGCGGGTCTGGCCGTCTGCTGCTCCTGCTTGGCCAGGGCACGGACAGCCGCGTCCAGGTTGCGGTGAAGGCTCACCATCTGGAGCAGGGTGCGGCAGTGCGGAAGCACCGCCTCGATCTCCTCGAACCAGTAGTCCGCATCCTCGTCGGGCGCCAAGCCGTCGCGCTGCTCCAGGAGGCGGCCCGCCACAGGGACCAGAAGTGAATCGCCCCGGGTTTGATGGAGACATCGAAGACTCGGAAGGATGCCGCTCATGGCTGCTCCCCGTAAGTACCCCGACGAACTGCGTGAGCGTG
>NZ_JBHJUW010000293.1:0-3388 GCF_042268205.1 Streptomyces sp. NPDC056160 | reverse complement strand
CGATCATCCCGCGGTCGGCCAGGCTGCCGTGGTCGCCCACCACGACCAGCCCGGCAGCCCCCGCCTGATCGCCTACGTCGTCCCCGACACCAGCGAAACACCAGCAGACCTACGGGAGTTCGTGCGGCAGCGGCTGCCCGAGTACATGGCGCCGTCCACGTACGTCACCCTGGACCGGCTGCCGTTGACGGCCAACGGCAAGCTCGACCGGGCCGCGCTGCCCGCACCCGATCAGGGCGCGCGGGCGGATGTGCCGCGTCGTGAGCCGCGGACCGAGCGCGAGCGACTGCTGGGAACGCTGGTCGCGCAGGCACTGGGCGTGGACGACGTCGGGCCCGACGACGACTTCTTCGCGCTCGGCGGGGACAGCATCGTCTCGATCCGGCTGGTCAGCCTCGCTCGCTCGGCGGGTGTCGGACTGGCGGTCCGGGACGTCTTCGAGCAGCGCACCGCTGCCGGACTGGCCGAGGTCGCCGAGGAGCTGTCCGTGTCGGCACCGGACCCCGGCGACTCCGGCGTGGGAGGGCTGGAACCGACGCCGATCATGCGCTGGTTCGACGCGCGCGGCGGCGACATCGACGCGTTCCACCAGGCGATGCTGCTGGAGGTGCCGGCCGAGCTGCGCGAGGACCACCTCGTCGCGGCCGTGCAGGCACTCCTGGACCACCACGACGCGCTGCGGTTGACCCGGAAACCGAGCGGTCAGGACAACGGCGCGCGGTCGCTTGAGGTGGGTCCGGTGGGGTCCATGTCGGCCGCGGACGTGGTGCGTCGTGTCGGCACCGACGGCGCGGCCGTCGACGCGACGCTGGTCCGCGCAGAGGCGGAGGCGGCGTCCGACCGGCTGTCGGCCGCGCGCGGGCTGCTGGTTCAGGTGGTCTGGTTCGACGCCGGACGGGCCGAACGGGGCAGGCTCCTGGTCGTCGTCAACCATCTCGTCGTCGACGGGGTGTCCTGGCGGATCCTGCTTCCTGATCTCATCGCCGCCTGCGAGGCCGTCATGGGCGGCCGTCCCCCACGGCTGGACCCGGTGGGCACCCCGCTGCGCCGCTGGGCGAGTCTCCTCACGGTCGAGGCCCGGCGGCCGGCCCGCACCGCCGAGGCGCCGCTGTGGACCGGACTGCTCACCGCGGCCGACCCGCCGCTGACCACTGGCCGGCTCGATGCCGCGCGGGACACCGTGGGCCGGGCCCGTGAGCTCACGCTCTCCCTGCCGCCCGAGGTCACCAACCCGCTCCTGACGACGGTGCCCACGGCCTTCCACGCGAAGGTCGACGACGTCCTGCTCACCGCGCTCGCCCTGGCGGTCGCCCAGTGGCGCCGGACCCACGCACGCGGGCGGCACACGGCTCTCCTCGTGGATGTGGAGGGACACGGGCGCGAGGAGATCGGCGAGGGCGTGGACCTCTCGCGCACCGTGGGCTGGTTCACCTCGCTGAATCCCGTCCGCGTCGACCCCGGCCCCCTGGCGTGGGAAGAGGTCGTCGACGGCGGGCCGTCGCTCGGACAGGCCTTGAAACGGGTCAAGGAACAGGTCCGCTCCCTGCCCGACCGGGGCATCGGGTACGGCCTAGTGCGGCACCTCAATCCCGACACCGGGCCGGAGCTGGCAGGGCTCGCCGCACCGCAACTCGGATTCAACTACCTCGGCCGGTTCCCCTCGGCGGGCGCCCCGGTGGTCCCCGGCCGCCCGGAATGGACCGTGGCCGCCGAGACGGGCCTGCTGAGCGGCGCCGACCCGGCGACCGCCCTGGCGCACGGGCTTGAGGTGAACAGCATGGTCCGCGACGCCCCGGACGGGCCGGAACTGGAGGCCGTCTGGACCTGGGCGCCGGATCTGTGGACCGAACGGCACGTCCGAGCCCTGGCCGACCACTGGTTCCGGGCGATCCGCGGACTGGTCCGGCACGGCGAGCGCTCCGGCACCGGCGGCCACAGCCCCTCGGACTTCCCCCTGACCGAACTCAGCCAGCACGACATCGAGCAGCTCGAAGCAGCGTGGAGGGTGCAGAAATGACGTCGTCGGGCCTGGAAGACATCCTCCCCCTCTCCCCGATGCAGGAGGGGCTGCTGTTCCACTCCCGCTACGAGCAGGACGGCGCGGACGTCTACGCGGTGCAGCACGTCTTCGCCGTCGAGGGCGCCCTCGACGCGGCGCGGCTGCGGGCCGCCGTGCTCGCGCTCGTCCAACGGCACCCGAACCTGCGCGCCGGATTCCGGCAGGTGGACTCCGGCCGGACCGTCCAGTTGATACCATGTCAGGTAGAGGTTCCCTGGCATGAGTTCGACCTGTCGCCGCTTCCCGATGCCGACGCGGAGGCGGAGCTGGCCCGGCTCGCCGCCAAGGAGCACGCCCGCCGGTTCGACCTGGCCGAGCCGCCCCTGCTGCGCTTCTCCCTGGTGCGCCTGGCCGCCGAGCGCCACCGCCTCATCATGACCACCCACCACATCCTGCTCGACGGCTGGTCGACGCCACTGCTCGTGCGCGAGCTGACCACGCTGTACGACAGCCGGGGCGACACCACCGCGCTGCCCCGAGTGACCCCTTACCGGCAGTACCTGGGGTGGCTCGCGCAGCAGGACCAGCCGGCGGCGGAGGCCGCCTGGCGAGAGGCGCTCGGCGGTCTCGAACAGCCGACGCTGCTCACCCCGGCGGACCCGGGCCGTACCGGACTGATGCCGGAGCGGATCACCGTGGAGCTGGACGAGGACCGCACGGCAGCGCTGGCCGACTGGGCGCGCCGCCACGGGGTGACCCTGAACACCGTGCTTCAGGCCGCCTGGGGGCTTGTGCTGAGCCGGCGCACCGGCCACGACGACGTTGTGTTCGGGGCCGTCGTGGCCGGGCGCGACCCTCAACTGCCCGGCGTCGAAGGCATGGTGGGTCTGCTCATCAACATGGTGCCGGTGCGGGTGTCCCTCAACCCGGCGCAGTCCCTGCTGACCACCATCGAACAGGTGCAGGGCGCGCAGTCGCGGCTTACCGGGCACCACCATCTCGGACTCGCCCGCATCCAGCAACTGGCCGGTCCGGGCGACCACTTCGACACCTGCCTGGTCTTCGAGAACTACCCGTGGGACGAGCCCGGCGAGCGGCTGGAGACCGGGCTGCGCATCACCCCTGACCTGGGCCGCGGGCGGGACGCGACGCACTACCCCCTGACCCTGATCGCCGCCCCGGGGCGGCGTCTGTACCTCCGCCTGGACTACCGCGACGACCTGTTCGACCAGGCGACGGCCGCCGGGTTCGTCGACCGGCTGGTCCGGGTGCTCGACCTCGTCGTCACGGATCCCTCCCGGCCGATCGGGGGGATGGATCTGCTGTCCGCGGAGGAGCGGGCGGCTGTGCTGGCGGTGACGGATGGTGTGGTGCCGGGTGCTGTGGTGC
>NZ_JBHJUW010000292.1:0-3496 GCF_042268205.1 Streptomyces sp. NPDC056160 | reverse complement strand
ACGCTCGGCTGGGAAACCCCAGCCGAGCGCCTGCATAAACTGCTCACGGCCTGATCAACACAACCGCGTGTTGCAACGACCGCTAGAAACCGCCGTGGGACGGGAGGCCCCTTTCCCGTGTGCGGGGACCTCGGGAGGGACCCCGCGCGGGCCTCCCGTTGCCGCTCACCCGGCCAGGACGTCCAGCAGGCGGTCCACGTCCGTTTCGGTGTTGTACAGGTGGAAGGCGGCCCGCAGGTTGCCCGCGCGGGCGGACAGTTCGATGCCCGCGCCGCTCAACTCGCCCTGCCGGTCGCCGAGTCCGGGCACGGAGACGATCGGGGACCCGGGTGCGGCGACCGGCTCGTGGCCCAGGGAGCGCAGTCCGGCGCGGAACCGGCCGGCCAGCGCCAGGTCGTGGGCGCGTACGGCGGCCACGCCCAGCTCCTCCACCAGTTCCAGGGACCGGCGCCCGCCCGCGTAGGAGAAGAGCGCCGGACTCTCGTCGAACCGGCGTGCCGAGCCGGCGAGTTCGCCGACCGGGCCGTAGCAGCTGTCCCAGGGCCGCTCCCCCGCCACCCAGCCGGCGAACAGCGGCTGGAGGCCGCCGAGGTCGTCGGGGACGACCAGGAAGGTCACGCCCCGGGGGCACAGCAGCCATTTGAAGGCGACGGCGGCGACGTAGTCGTACGCGTCCGCGTCGAGGTCGAGCCACCCGGCGGCCTGCGAGGCGTCGACGTACGTGCGTGCCCCGTGCTCGCGCGCCGCCGCGCGCAGGGCGGGCAGGTCGGCGACCCGGCCGTCCGCCGACTGCGCGGCGCTCACCGCGACCAGCGCCGTCCCCGGCCGTACGGCCTCGGCGAGCTGCTCCAGCGGAACGCTGCGCACCTTCAGGTCGCGGCGCATGTGGAAGGGGTTCACCACGGAGCTGAAGTCGCCCTCGGCGGTGAGGACTTCGGCGCCCTCGGGGAGCGAGGCGGCGATGACACCGCTGTAGACGGCGACGGAGGCGCCGGCGGCCACCCGGTGGTCCGGCACCCGCGCCAGCCGGGCGAAACTCGCGCGGGCGGCCTCCACGTCGGCGAACATGTCGGTCGGCTGCCCGGTGGCCGCCGCCTCCACCGCGGTGCGCAGGGCCGCCACCGTACGGGCGGGGAGCAGCCCGAGGCTCGCGGTGTTCAGGTAGGTGTTCTTGGGGGCGAACTCGGCACGGACGAGGCTCTCGAACGTCTCCATGGGACCACTGTGCGGCCCCGGGAAGTCGAAGTCCATCGCGGATTTCTGCCCGGTTCCTCCAAGGGTCTCTTATGCATGGGCGCTGACCTGGGCGGACGCACGGCCCGGCGGCGGCCGGGCCGGCCTCAGGCCTGCGGCACCGCGCAGCCGTCCGGCCCGCAGGCCCCGGCGCCGCCGTTCCCGTCCTGGAGCAGGGTCAGCGGTGCGCGGTCGCCCCACGCCTGGGTGAGGGCCTGCCCGAACACCTCGGCGGGCTGGGCGCCGGAGACGCCGTACGTGCGGTCGAGGACGAAGAACGGCACCCCCGTGGCGCCGAGCTCGGCGGCCTCGCGCTCGTCGGCGCGCACCTCGTCGGCGTAGGCGTCCGGGTCGGCGAGCACCGCCCGGACGGCGGCGGCGTCGAGCCCGGCGCCGACGGCCAGCTCGACGAGCCGGTCGTCGCCCTCGGCGAACACGGACCGCTCCTCGGCGAAGTTCGCCCGGTACAGGGCCTCCAGCAGCTCGTCCTGCCTGCCGTGCTCCTTGGCGAGGTGCAGCAGGCGGTGCATGTCGAAGGTGTTGCCGTGGTCGCGGTCGCGGGTGCGGTAGTCGAGCCCCTCGGCGGCGGCCTGGGCGCCGAGGTTGTCCTCTCCGGCCTGCGCCTGCGCCTGGCTCATGCCGTACTTCCTGGTGAGCATGGTGAGCACGGGTTCGACGTCGCCCTTGGCGCGCTGCGGGTCCAGTTCGAAGGAGCGGTGCACGACCTCGACCTGGTCCCGGTGCGGGAAGGAGGCCAGCGCCTTCTCGAAGCGGGCCTTTCCTACGTAGCACCAGGGACAGGCGATGTCAGTCCAGATCTCGACGCGCATGCTCTCGGCTCTTCTCCAGGTCGTACGGGGGCGGAGGGGGTCTCGTCGCCGATGCGTGAACGTTCAAGCAGCCGTGTTCATTCCCCGGCCCGTTCACCGGTTCGTTCGTCGGTCCGTTTGTCGGTCCGTTCCCCGGTCCGTTCCCGGGGTCATTCCCCGGTCACCGGTCACGGTGAACCGCAGGTCCAGGTGGTGGTCGCCCTCGGCGGGCGGGTTCTCCGGGTCGGGGAACCAGCCCTGGCGGGCGTAGAAGGCCTGGGCCCGGGCGTTGTCCGCGTGGACGTCGAGGACGGCCGTGCGCCTGCCCTCGGCCCGCCACCGTTGCACGCAGGCCCGGTGCAGGGCCGTGCCGATGCCGGCCCGCCAGTGGCCGGGATCGACGTGGAACTGGAACAGTTTGACCGTGTCGGCGCACGCGCCGTCCGGGGTGCGGAAGGAGGCGATGGCGACGATCCGGTCCCCTTCGACGGCGCACAGCACCTGCGTCTGCGGCTGCTCGACACAGCCGCGCCAGGCCTCGCGCCAGTCGACGTCCCCCTGCGGAACGCCGTCCGGGTAGTACGTCGAACGGGCCCGCAGGTGCAGGTCGGCGATGGCCTCGACCTCGTCGGGCAGGGCGGCGCGGATCACCAGGGCGCCGTCCGCGCGTTCACCGCTCGCGTGTTCTTCGATCATGCGGGCAAGGACGCCCCGGCGGCCACGGCCGGTTGCGGCCCGGCCCGGCCCGGAACCCGGCCCTCGCTGGTCCTGCCTGAAGCCGGCCCTCGCTGGTCCTAGCTGCCGTCCCGCAGGTCCGCGAGTCCTCGCGGCCGAAAACCGATGTGGTCCCAGGTGACCGTGCACCCCTCCCCCACCGGCGACTGCGCCATGAAGCCGACCAGGGTGCCGTCCGCCTTCTCGGCCCCGTCCAGGGTGAAGACGCGGACGAAGGTCCAGCGCGCGCCGTCGTGGGAGGCGTGGAAGGCGAACGCGCGTCCGGTGCGGCTCACCCGCAGCCACAGCGAGTCGCCGTCCACGGTGAAGGAGTTGGCGTCGTCGGAGTGCCCGCGGGTGACCACCGTGCACACGGTGGGCACGTCCGGGGACAGCTCCAGGCACAGCTTGGCCCAGGCCCGCTCGCCGACGTGCACGTAGAGCACGCCCGCGTCGAAGGCCGCGCCGAAGCCGACCGTGACACGGGCGACCAGCTGGAAGTCGCCGTCCGGGGCACCGAGCAGGCGGGGGGCGTCACCGGCGGGGTCAAGCGCCTGGCCCGCGGGCGGCACGAAACGGTCCTGCCCGGGGCCCGCCCGGCCGGTGAGGACCCCGTCCGCACAGGACCACCGGCCGTCGGGCCCGTAGGGGCGCAGGGCGAAGGGGAGGGCGGGCAGTTCGAGGCGTTCGGCGTCCATTGCCGAAGTCTCCCAGCCCGCCTCCCGGCGGCCCGCCGCGGG